>JAFSWY010000309.1 GCA_017444295.1 Selenomonadaceae bacterium
ACTTTGTACATTTTTACGAGCCAAAAGATGATGTCTCCTCGAGTACGTAGAAACGAGGCTCTTTTCTCAACTCAACCTTTCTAAAGTACAGTCCTCGTAGGTTCGCTAAGTTCATTATAGCATTGTTTTTAATAATTTTAAATAGTTTGATTATATTTATTTACTATACGGACTAACTTTTCTGGGCAACACAAAAAAATTCACTCCTTACAAACCAGGAGTGAGATTTCCAATCAGTATTCGAAGATTTCCTTTACGTCGATCTCCAGGTCATCGTACAGGGACAGCTTGAGGGACAGTTTTTGCCCTTCCTTTTCCTCGTCCGGCAATTCCTCCCATTCCTCATCCGTAAGCCCATGGTAAATATTGTCAAGCTCATATTTCCCGTCACGCAGGAGATATGCCGTAACCGACTTCTTTTCAGGGTCTATGGCCCAATATTCCTTGACCCCAAACTTCTCGTAAATATCTTTTTTGACTGTGAGGTCCCTTTTTCCCGTAGACCGTGACAATATTTCTGCGATAAAATCAGGTGCGCCGTATACCTGTCCTTTCCTAATCTTGGACGGATCACAAACAACCACAATGTCAGGAGCCAGGCGACAATTGTCGTCGAACTGTACATACACATCCTGACGGACTTTGCACCTTTTCCCTCTTAGGTAGCTCCTTAAGATGGATGCCAAATTCAAGCTGATTCCGTTATGCCCAAAGCTCGCAGGTGCCATCATAACCTCTTCGCCGTTGATGAGCTCATAGTATTTGTCAATCAAGTCCAACATGGCTATCGCCCCCCTGTCCCATTTCCTTGATTATAGCATACGGGAAAACTTTCGCCAAGGGAAACCGAGCCCCGAAATTTATGAGAGGCGGGGCTCGGTTCCTTAAAGGCAAGTCATTAGACAAGAGCCAGTGGGCGAAAGGCATTTTCTTTTGCCATCTTTTAAAACTTTTATGAAACGGACGTGCTACAGCAAGCCCTTTTCTTTTATGCTGACGAAGCGGTTGTCCCCCAGAATGATATGGTCCAGCACCGGAATGTCCATGATCTTTCCGGCCTTGACCAAACGTTGGGTTACATTGATATCCTCCCTGCTGGGGCTGGGATCCCCGCTTGGATGGTTGTGGACGAGGATCATGGCCGCTGCCGCATACCGAAGCGCTGTTTGGAATACCTCTCTCGGATGCACAATAGAAGCCGAGAGGCTTCCCACGGAGACGTCCGTGAGCCCCAAAATGTGGTTCTTGGTATTCAGGAGCATTACGGCAAAATGCTCCTTCTGCTCGAAACGGAACCGCGGCATGGCATAATGGGCAACATCCTCCGGCCCATGCACGATTTCCACCTTTTCCGCTGCCTTCTGGCTGAGCCTTCGCCCGAGCTCCACCGCCGCCAGGATCGTGGCCGCCTTGACCGCCCCGACGCCCTGGACACTGGAAAGCTCCGCCACCGACATGCTCATCATCGCTGTGATGCCAACATCCTTGTAACGGGCAAGCACCTGCTCCGCTACCCGAAGCACCGAATTTTCCCTCGTTCCCGTACGCAAGAGGATCGCGAGAAGCTCCACATTGCTCAGACATGCCGCCCCGGCTGCCATGAGTTTTTCCCGTGGTCGTTCATCGATGGGCAAATCCCTTACCATAATTGCCATACAAATCCACTCCTGCCTTTCTGGCAAGCAGGCAGACTGCATGGAGAGGAAGCCCCACCACATTGGACCAGGAGCCACGGATTCCCTCGATGAAGGCGGCGGCGCATCCCTGCAAGGCATAGCCCCCCGCCTTGTCCATGGGCTCCCGCGTCGCCACGTAGCGGGCGATTTCCTCTGCCGTCATCTCCCCGAAATGCACGTCGGTTGTCACGGCATCGGAAAAGACCTCCCCATCCTTCACGAATGCAATACCCGTTGAAACCTGATGGGTCTTGCCTGCAAGCATCCGAAGCATCCTTCTGGCATCCTCCTCATCCACCGGCTTGCCGTAGATCTGCCCTTCCAGGAACACTGCCGTATCAGCGCCGAGGACGGGAAGGCTTCCGTCCATCTTCGCCACCGCCAGCGCCTTGGTACAGGCGTTCTTCACCACCAATGTCTCGGGAGGCAGGCCGGGGTCTGCATCCTCCTCCGCATCGCTCACCAGGACGCGAAACTCGCAGCCGATCTGCTGCAACAGTTCCCTTCGTCTGGGCGAGCCCGAGGCCAATATGAACATATGCTTCCCTCCCCTCAAAACTTCCGGAACACGTACATCGCCACAAGCAGCCCGATAATGCTCATGATGTTGAGCGACAGGGAAAATCCCAGCGTCAGGCTCACGACATACAGATTGAGGGTAAAGGGCGCGATATCCAGGATAGGATACGTGGAAACGAGATAGGGAACCAGGCTCTGCAAGGCATCCACGCCCCGCAGCAGCTCTCCCAGCACACCACCGATCACCGCACCTACCATAAGATACAGGACACAAAAGCCAACCCCACGGCCATTGCCAAATCTTGCCAAGATACCAACCTCCAAAGACATTTACACTTTTGTACTTCTACAGAGGACAGAAAAATCCTCCCGCACTCCAAAAAACTTTTCTTATCTTAACACATTGTTCAGATTTTGCCAAAGCAAAATACACATAGTAAGCAAATGCTTGCTATCGCACACACTTTTTGCTAAACTGACAAACGAACAATATAGTCATAGGAAGCGAGGTTTTTCACCATGGACACGCAATCGCTGAAAAAAGCCGACGACACTCCCAATTTCTACTGGACACTCTTCAAATCCACCTTTCTCATCAGCGCCTTCA
This sequence comes from Selenomonadaceae bacterium, assembly GCA_017444295.1. Classification (GTDB taxonomy): domain Bacteria; phylum Bacillota; class Negativicutes; order Selenomonadales; family Selenomonadaceae; genus UBA3796. The sequence goes on from JAFSWY010000309.1 coordinate 2,803, forward strand.
CCGTGGGAGGCGGCTTCGTCATCATTCCCCTGCTGCGGGCAAAATACGTGGACGAATACGGCTGGCTGGACGACAAGGAGACTTTGAACCTCGTCTCCATCGCCCAGTCCATGCCCGGCATCGTCGCGGTGAACTCCGCCATCATCCTGGGCTACCGCATGGCAGGCGTCCGCGGTGCCCTCACCGGAGTCGGTGCCACCATCCTGCCCCCCCTCATCACGCTCTCCATCATCTCCTGCTTCTATGATGCCTTCGCCCATAACGAGTACGTGCGCTACGCCCTCAAGGGCATGCAGTGCGGCGCCACCGCGCTCATCATCAGCGTCGCTCTCGACCTCCTGAAAAAGCAATGCAAGAAGAAGCTCCTGCTGCCCATCCTCATCATCCTGGGAACCTTCATCGCCAATCTCTTCTTCGACGTGAACATCATGCTGCTGGTCATCATCGACGGCATCATCGGCCTGATCCTCATGCGGGAAGCGAAATACAATTAAGGGGGCTGTTCAACATGATCTATCTTCTTCTCTTCTGGGAATTCGCAAAGGTCGGCATCTTCTGCGTGGGCGGCGGCTATGCCTCCATGCCCCTGATCCAGTCCAGTGTCGTCGATACCTATCACTGGCTCTCCCTCAGCGAATTCGTTGATATCTTCACCATCTCCCAGATGACGCCGGGGCCCATCGGCATCAATGCCGCCACCTTCGCCGGCATGAAGATTGCCGGTGTCCTGGGTGCGGTAGCCGCCACCCTCGGCTTCGTTACCCCCTCCTTCATCATCTGTATCTTCGTCGCCCGCCTCTACTTCAAGTACGGCGACATCGGCATCATCCGTGGCATACTGAACGGCCTCCGCCCCGCTGTCGTGGCCCTCATCTGTGCCGCAGGCATGAGCTTCATCACCCTTGCCCTCTGGAACGAGGAAACCCTGCCGGAGGATCTTTCCCATCTGGACCCCATCGGCATCCTCATGCTCGTCATCACCC
>JAFSWY010000310.1 GCA_017444295.1 Selenomonadaceae bacterium
AAAAATTCCCCTGCCTCCCTGCCCTTTGTTTCAGGCCACTCCTTCACAACACAAAAACACCTCGAAGCTCCTTATTTCATAGGGGTTCGAGGTGTTTCACACTCTATATTCTTGTATCAATTCGACTATGATTTTGTCATATACCCGGCAATTCGAGAAGGGGCGCAAGACTCCCACGATGGTCTTCACCACGCTGGCTGGCGTATAGAACTCGCCGCCCTTCACTCCTTCGTAGGCGGCAAATTGAGCAATACAGTATTCATAGGTACGTCCCAGGAGGTCTTTGCTTTCCTCCGTGTCGTCCATGTCCATGTTGGTGAAGAGATCCACCACGTCACCCAGTACCCGTTTGTCAAGGTCTGGGCTGGCGTAGTTCTTCGGAAGCACGTTCTTCAGCTTCTTGTTGTCTGCCTCAATGGCTCGCATGGCCTCGTCAATCACGGTGCCAATCTCCGCCGTGTGCGCCGCAGCAGAAATAGTTTGCCATCGCGCCTCCTCCGGCACAAAGAAGATATTGTCCTCCTCGTAGGCATCCGGGTCGTCCTCGAAGCCCTCCCCCTCTGCCACAAGCTCGTTGTATCGCTTCTCAAAAGCATTCCCTATGTAGCGGAGGAAGATAAGCCCCACGATGACCTTTCGATAGTCAGCGGCAGGAATATGCCCCCAAAGGACACATGCCGCATCCCATATCTGTTTCTCAAAGCCTATGTTCGCGCTACTCGTAGCCATGTATCTTACCTCCGCACAAGTGATTTATTACTTCATCCACGTTTTCCGGCTTACCGTGAAAGGCACGAAAGAACACCGAATAGACGGATTTCCTATCACATTCCGGCCTCATCACTCTACCCCCGGAAAGGCATTGACGTACTTGATTTTGATGTCAGGAAAGCTGTCCACGAATTGAACGGTAAAATCTTCCCCATACTCCACAAATTTCCACTCTCCAATATCATCGGGGAAGGAATCAACGACCTTCACTTTGAGGTCGGGGAAGGAATCCACCACCTTCACCTTGAGGTCGGCGAAATGCTCCACGACCTTCACTTTGCCGCATAATTTGATGCCTTTGTAATAGCCGTCCTTGTTGATGGCAGATGCCGCAAAGGCCGGAAGCGTCATAGCCAGCAGAACGATCATCGTGAGGATTGCAGTCAGTTTCTTCATGGTTTTCCCTCCCATCGTCTCATCGGGGCAAATGCAGATATATCAGCCCTGCTACCTGCAAAATCAATATGAACGGTACGCCGTATTTGAATTTCATGTGAAGAGTCTTATGGTGAAAGATTCTCATCGCCGCCAATGCCCCAACACTGCCACCTACGGCAGCAAAAGCGAGGAGCGTCACCTCCGGCACACGCCATGCGTGACGTTTGGCGCATAGCTTGTCCCATCCGTATGTCAAAAAAGCCACCAGATTGATGATGGCAAAATACCACGTAATCACGGTATGTCCTTGGTTTTCCATTCCTGCTCCTTCAAAATCTGTCGAACAAACTCCATGCCGTCCTTTCGTGCCAAAGTTCCGTAGGAAAATCTCGCATCCTCCGTTACTTCATGCCCGAACCATGAAGGAGGTGCAAAGCTCTTTGCCTCCTGCTCCGTAAGGAATTCGACTTCCACATAGTTAAAGCCCGCCAAATGCCCATCATGTACATGAAGTTCCGCTGTGTAACCCTCCGCAAGCGGAAGGCGATAACGTCGCTTCTCAATCATCATCGTATCAGGGTAGAGTCGCATAGCAAGGCTGTCAAACTCTGTCCGTGATATTTCAGTTTCCCATTCCTCCCGAACAAGCCCTGCTCCGCGCTTGACCGTCAGCGTAAATCTGGTTTCATCGAGTTGCCGGATGCGTATCTCCGGCAGAAGTGCCACATATCCCTGCCGCAATGATTCGTACTCTGACGGCAGGGTGGGGAGCATTTTCACCAAGAATTGCCGTTCAATCTCCATGTACATACTCCTCCCCATTAGGACATTTCGCCAAACACGCCTCTTTTCCTGCCGCAAAAGGATAATTTACGCATTTCTCTCCATCCGAAAATCCCCGCCGCCAACTTCGACGATGTAGCACATACCGCAAATACGGCTGAGTACTCGTTGGCTCTGCACATTGTCACCTGACTCCTTGCCCTTGGTGGCCACCATCATACGCTCGGCCAACGCCGTCAGCCCGTAGTTCGATGTGATGATGGTCTGTAGCTCATGATTGGAGCGGTAGTTGAGAATGGCAAAGACCTGTTCGCCCACCCACTCGTTCATCCGCTCCGCTCCCAAATCGTCCATCACGAGGCAGGGCGCTCTCTGGACAGAACGCAGAATCTCTGCCGTCCTGCCCGTGCCGAAGCTGTCCCGTATGTCCATCAGGAGGTCGGGGACGCTGGCAAAGACCACGGATTTGCCCCGCCTCATCTTCTCCTGCGCCACAATCGCCGCTAAAAGCGTCTTACCTGTCCCTGTAGCCCCGTAAAATAACGCACCCTTATCTTGATACTCGATGAGCCACTTCGCCACATCTACGGCCTTCCTGTTGGCTTCTGACGGGATATAATCCACAAGGGTCTTTCCTGCATACGCCTTGGGGATGCCGCCGGACTGGATGAGGCGGTTCAGCCGTGCCTGTTCCCGCCTCGCCCGTTCATGTTCACACAGCACCATGACGCTGTGGTACAGACCCGTAGATGAGGGGCTGACCACCTCGTAATAGCCTTTGGGATTCTGGCGGCAGTTCCCGTCACAATCTCTGCACAATTCCCGCTTGTCCTCGATGTCCACAATCTCTGCCATGTGGTCTTGCAGTTCCTTCGGGGAAAGTCCCTCATACGTCCCCCGGCAACTTCTGCTGCTTCTCGAAGGCTTCATAGTCTGCGCCAAGCGAGGATGCTTTTCCTTCAGTTCCTCCAGAATGTCTACTATCGACTCCATGCCCTCCATCCGTGTCCCTCCAGTCATCATCGTATTTACCCGCCACGATGTTCTCATACTTGCTTGGGTCAAGCAGGAAGTCCAGATTCGCCACCCAGCCCATGCGATTCTCGCCACACAGGAACGGAGTATCGGCGCACCTCTGGAAATATCCCTTTATGGCCTCCATGCTCTTGCCGAGTTTGGCATACAGTGCTTCCATAGCCGCTATCCTTCGGGATGTCAGAACTTTTGCGGGACGAAGAGAAGGGCAAAGGGCATGGTAGAGGGAGAGGATTTCATGGCAGGGGGTGGCGGTCACATCGTCGGATTGCTCCCTCCTCCCCTCACCTACCCTATACTTACCTATACCCCGACTTTGCCACGCAAAAACAGCGCGAAGCCTTATATATCAAGGCTCCGCGCTTATTTTTTCAAAAATAATATGAACCTACATCCTATAGCTCTATTCCAGCCTTCAGGATACGTAAATCCCCTCGGTTATACAGCTTGGGGGCAATGTTCAGAGAAAAAGAGGATAAAATTTGCCTCAGGTCGCCGTCCATGGTGTTATGGAATCGGTAAAGATCGCCAGGCAACTTGTCAATCTGCCATTTTTGCAGGGCGGCTTGCACACGCCTGCCAGATATGCCGTAACTCCACAGGCTTGCGTCCTGTTCCTTCGACTGCGAAGCCAAAACCCTTTTCTGAATCAGCCTGAGCATGGTAAGGGCCATCATGCAGACCAGAAGATGTGCCTGTATATGTTCCCTGGTGGAAACATATATAGGGCGGGTAGCCAGGGTTCCCTTCATTTCACGAAACTGGTCTTCTATCTGAGTAAGCCCGTGGTAGGCCTCTACTACATCTTCGTCAGACATGTCAACTTCCGAGGTCACAATCTGGTAGTATCCCATGTATGCTGTCAGTTCTTCAAGCTTCTCCTCATCCAGCATTCCCAGCAGCTTGCCGGATTCAATTATCTCTCCGGTGTCCTTGTGGACAAAATCCTTCTTGAAAAATTTCTTCAGCTGGCGTGACTGGGTGGCAGTTATACGGAAGGAGGCCGGATTGCTCCTAAGCTTCTCAAGGAAGTCCAGGAAGCTCTTATGCTCATGGTACTCCCTTTTGTAGAAGCGCTCGCTCCAGTAAGCAACCACCTTTTCCTGAAGCTCCATGCAATTGCCATTTTCATCTGCAACCATTCTGATCACAATGCGGGATTTGAGCTTGAATGAACTGCTCTTGACGGTATATCCGTCCTGCTCAAGAATCCACTGCCTTTCCTTCTTGGGGGTTTTGCGGATGCTCTTGCTCACTATGTAGCCCTGTCCATCCCTGGCCAGCTGGCACAGATTGTAGAAAGAGTGCATGCCGCGGTCAGCGACGAGAACAAAACGCCCTACCTCAATCTTGTTCAGGCTCTTCTTCAGAGCTGGGCGCAAGGTAGCTTGGTCCAGCGTATTGCCGGGAAAGGCTTCGATGGTAATGGGGATGCCGTTCTCATCGAGGAACAGTCCCATCTGTACAATTGGCTCCCTGCGGTTTTCCTTGGAAACGCCCTTCTGGCGCAGCCCCTTTTGCATCTCGCCATTGACTGGCTCATCCGGGTCAGGATCCTCTATCTCAAAGAAAAAATTTGTAACGTCATAGTAGATATGCGATGTAGAGCGGCCTACAGATTTGCAAAGGGAAGAATGCATGCGGCGTATAAACTGCTCCTTGTGATCCGCCAGCACGTCAAGCGCGTCATAGACATGGTATGGATAAGAAGTATCTGCCAGGGAAGAAAAGTATTGCTCATTCTGCCTAGCAGTTTCCCATTTCGAAGCCGGCTGGAGTATGCGGCCAAAAATAAGCAGGCGAAGAAATCCAGCCAGGTCATAGTCAAGCTTCAAGGAATGTTTCAAGGTGGCACAGAGCTTGTCCAGCCCCAGCTGACAGAAGAGCCTGTCGAGCAGGAGCGCAGCCGCAAGCTTGGGTTCGCCTATGCAGACAGGATCTCCATCAACAAATGTAACCACATGTTTTTGGGGAAGAGCGGCTTCGACATACGGCAGGAGCGAGTCAACAATAGGTGCGCCATTTTTGTACGAATCCTTAAGCCGCTGCACGAAATTCGGCTTGCCGTCATCGAAGCGTGCCAAAGGCCCGATGTTGAGGACAGTTTTTTTACGAGGGACTTTGCGGCCCTGGGCATCTTCGACACGAAAGCTTTGCACCAGGCGGAGGTATGGGATGCCATTGTTTTTGAACTGCTCTACAAACATGTCTCCCTCCTATATACATATATACCTACTAAAATATTATACCATAAAGACGCTAAAAAAGCAAGGAAAACCTTTGAAATTCCTTGCTTTTTTTGATATGAGTTTTTTGATTTCGTGGCAAAGTCGGGACGGTGGGGTTGCCGCGCGAGTCCATGATTTCGCGGCCAATGACGGATACAATTTTCGCAGCTTTCATTCCAAATCCTCCAATCTTTTTTCACGGAGACGGCGGGCCGCCCCTCGCATTGGATATTCACGCTTTCTATTATACCATAATATCAACGCAAAAAGAGGATTAAAATTCGCTTTTTTCTGTCGGTTTCTGATATACTATGCTGGATAGTATTAAATGTTAACGGGTTGACATAAGCGGAATGCTGTAACACCTCATCCGTCAGCCCTGCGGGCTGCCAAGCGACAGTCCGCCGGACTGTCGCTCCCCTCAAGGGCAAGGCAATAGGTACGGGGAGGGCAAGTCTTCAATGAAAGCAAAGAAAAGCGGCGGCA
>JAFSWY010000311.1 GCA_017444295.1 Selenomonadaceae bacterium
AAGGTAATCACATTGGTCTGTGGCACCCTATAGACATCATCTGCCCCAATCAAATCATTCCGATGCACCGTACCCGTGAAGCGATTCGAAATATCCGCGCCCAAGGGAAAGGGCAGTTCCCCTTTGCCGACTTCCTTCGCCTGGGCGGTGGAAAACAGCGAAAACATCAGCATGAAAACAATCATCCATTTGAGCATACATAATCCCCCTCATTTTGTCATCTGTCTCTCCCAAAACCTGACGGCTCGGTTCATCCAGCCTTCGGCGACAGTTCCTTCTCCCAGTCCGAAGCCGTGGGGAAGTCCCTTGAAAACCTCAATCTCCGCATCCGTGCCATTGGCGCGAATCCTTTCGATGCGTCGTTTCATGGTGCGATAGGAGGCGATGCCATCGGCAGTTCCCACGCAGTTATAGGTAGGAGGCTCGTTGCCATATACTTCGGAAAGCCCCGTGTATTGCATAATGACTGCCGCCGGAGGCGGATAGGCTTTTTCGCCGAAACGCCCCGTTCCGAAGGAGCCGAGCCACGCTGCCATCCTTGCTCCGGCGGAGCCGCCCCATAGGGAATAGTCCTTTGTATCTACCATGAGTTCTTCGCTATGCTCATGGACAAAAGCTATGGCCCTGGCCAAGTCCTCACAGGCTTTTTGAGCATCGGGACGATAGACAAGGGCAAAGGCGTTGTAGCCCCGTTTGGAAAGCTCCAGGGCGTGGGGAAAGCTGTCGTGCATGGCTCCCACATAGGAAAAGCCGCCGCCTGCATTACATATGGCAAATTTTGCTCCCGGTTTGCCCCGAAAGAAGAAAATCCCCGTGTCCCTTTTCCATGGCTCGGCTTCCATTTCCGCTTCGCTGTAGATGGGATAGAAGACTTGTTTGCCGACGAGAGCCTCCCCTTTCAGATAGTTTACGATTTCCACAGTCCTATGGGGATTGATATGGCTGTACCAAATGTATGCCTCTCCCGCTTTTGCCAAAGGCAAAGCACCGTCTATGCGCCTATCCACGGGGAAAATCAGGCGACCGAAACCGTGAAAAGCGGTGTCGTTTATGACATCCTGCACCCTGCTGGCCACAGTAAACTTCTGCTGAAGCATGTCCCTCTCTCCCTCTGTCGCAGCAACCATAGGAGCACTCTCCGGCAAACCTTCGGCGCACTCCGTGCGCTGTCCCGCCCAAAGGAGCGCCCCCGCAAGGAAAATGGCGGTGAGAGAGCCGCAGACTCTTTTTCCGGTCAACTGCAAGTCAATCCCCCTTCCTGTCCTTTGCCAAAAGAGATGTTAATTTCTCCCAATCCGGAATCCTTGCCGCCTGCCGGATTGCCTGATACCGTACCGATTCCTCCGCAGGGAAACGGTAGCCTGCCAGGTTCTCCAAAACATACTGCACGCTGTCATAGTCAAAGGAGGCGGCCATTTCTCCAATGGCTTCATAGGCTTCCTTGATGGCGGCATCATCTATCAGGGGCTTATCCTCCGCCCCCTCCCCTGCAGATAGCAAGGGCGCCAGTTTTTCCGCATAGCTTCGGTAGAGCCTTAAAAGCTCCCCCGTGCCATCCCGGATTTCTTCCACATAACCAGCATTTCCCGCATCCTCCAGCCGCTTCGCCCTTTCGGACAGTTCCCCGGCACCGATGATCCGCGCCGAGCTTTTGAGAGCATGCACTTTCGTGGTGTAGTTCGACCAGTCCTCCGCCCGATAGCAGCCTTCGATTTCCTCCGCCCCGGACAGCACCGATTCGGCAAAAACGGACAATGCCGCCAGATAGCTTTCCTCGGTGCCGCAGTGGCTGATACCGGCCTTGATGTCCAATCCTCCTACGCTTGCAAGCCAGGAAGGCAGTGCGCTGCTGTGCGACATCTCTGCCTTTGCGCCGCTTCCCGGCAGCACCAAATCCTGCGGCAAGTATTTTATCAGCAGTTCTTCCAGACGGCTGCTGTCAATCGGTTTCGTCAGGTAATCCTGGAAACCTGCCGCCAGATATTCCTCCCTGGCGCCGGAGATAGCATTCGCTGTCAGGGAAATCACCGGCACCTTTTGATTGTGGCTGCCGGGAAGTTTCCGCAGCCGTTTCAGGGTCTCGATGCCGTCCATGCCGGGCATGCGATGATCGAGGAAAATCACATCGTAGGAACATTTTGCGGCCATCTTCAAGCACTCCGCGCCGCTTTCCGCTGTGTCGATATTGAGCTTCGTCTGCTTCAAAAGTCCCCTGACCACCGTGAGATTCATCGCCGTATCGTCCACTACAAGAATTCTGGCCTTCGGGGCGGTGAATGCCTCCCGGTAAACCCGTCGCTCTGCCAGGGAACGGCGATAGGCTTCCTGAAAATCTCCCAGGGGGGCAGGATTCAGGACTTTTTGCTTCAGCCGGAAGGAAAACACCGAGCCTTTCCCATAAACGCTTTCTACCACCAGCCGGGAGTCCATGAGAGCAAGGAGTTTATTGGTGATGTTTATGCCCAATCCCGTGCCTTCAATGGCGCGGTTGCGTTTTTCTTCGATGCGTTCAAAGGCGGAAAAGAGTTTCTGCATGTCCTCTGCCTTGATGCCGATGCCGGTGTCCTTGACGCTGACCGCCAGTATGACATAGCCCTCTGCGGCCGGCTCGGGAGCAATCCGCAGGGTCACGCTGCCCTTTTCCGTGTATTTCACCCCGTTGGTGAGAATATTGGTAATGACCTGCTTCAAGCGGATTTCATCACCGAAAAGAACGCTGGGCAGCTCTGGGGCGGCCTCGATGGCAAAGACCAGTCCCTTCTTTTCGGCGCGGTCTTGAATCATGTTCGTCAAGTCGCTCAGCAGGGAGCCTAGTTCATACTCCACGGGAATAATATCCATCTTGCCCGCTTCTATTTTGGAGAAATCCAAAATATCGTTAATGAGTCCCAGAAGGCTTTTGGCGGCGGTTTGCAAATTTTGGGCGTACTCTATGGTCTGCGGCTCCCGGCTCTCCCGGAGAATCATTTCTCCCATGCCCATGACGGCGTTGATGGGGGTGCGGATTTCGTGGGACATGTTGGAAAGGAATTCGCTTTTCGCGCGGTTGGCTGCGTCGGCCACGTATTTTTCACGTTGGAGCTGTCTCCCCTCCCGTGCCTTCATGGCATAGCGCACCCCAACAAACAGGAGAAGCAGCAGAGAGCAGAAAACCGCTATCATCACGCCGTAAATGTAATCAATGCCCACGGCCACCGCCGACCAGGGAGCATAGCCCGTGATGTAGAAGCCATAGCGATCGGACACCTTGGAGGCAAAAACAAAATAACCTTTGTCCCGGAAACGGTAGTAACAGGCAACGGGGTCTGCCTTTTGGTGCTTTTCCCAGAGGGTATCCCAGGCTGGCTGCATCCCCGGCTCCTGGTTGATGAGCTCCGAGCCTTCGGAGAGGATCGTCCAATCTTTCTGCGAATAAATCAGGATCAGGGAACCTTCGCCGTTGAAACTGAGGGCCTTGAATTTTTGGCGCAAGGCATTATCATCATAGCACTCGTACAGCAAATAACTTTGCCCCGCCAGCTGCATGGGGATGACAAAAAACAGGCCGTGTCCCGATTGGTAGCTGATGGGGATGCCTTCGGATTCGGCACGTCGGATGTCCTGAAAAACAGGCGCAGATACGGAATCTCCTGCAAAGGCAGTTCCGGTCCCGTCAAGGATGCCCACAGACTTTCCTTCCATCTCCGTCTGTGCCATTTCAATCATATCGCTTGCCGTGACCCGCCCCGTTGCTATCAGCTCGGCATTGGTGCGAAGCTTGGCCAATTCCTGATCAAACTGTTGCTCCATGCCGAAGGCCAGCGTCTTGCTTTGCCTCGCCGCCGACTCGATGAGGGCTTCCTTCAAAAGCCCGTCCATCCAGTGATAGGCAAGACCGCCAATCAGGCATAGGATAAGAGCGCAACAGAGAAAATCTACGACTGCCCGAAAGGAAAGGCTGTATCCCTGCAGCAGCCGATGTTCTTTCGTAAATGCGCCCATGTGCGCTCTTCTCCTTTCCTACCTCGTCTTCACCTGCGCTCCGCCGTACACTGCCGACATCTCCATGTGAGCCAAGGCCTCATCCAGCGCCTTGACCTCGGCTGACGTAAGGCTGATATCCGCTGCCTTGCCGTTTTCTTTCAGGCGGGACAGTTTTTTCGTGCCGGGGATCGGCACAATCCAAGGCTTTTTCTCGATCATCCATGCCAGGGAAATCTGTCCGGGGGTAGCCCCCTTTTCCTCGGCGGTGCGCTTCAGCAAAGCGAAAAGTTCCCGGTTTTTCTCCATGGCCTCTGCCGTGAACTGGGGCATGGTACTACGGTAATCTGTTTTCGCATCGAATTTGTCATCTTTGCCGTAAGCCGCCGTCAGCAGTCCGTTGGCCATGGGAGAGAAGGCCACCAGACCTATGGAAAGCTCCTCCAATACCGGGAAAAGCGGCTCATAGTGCCGCGCCATCATGGAGTAACGATTTTGCACCGCCGTTACGGGGCAGATTTTATGAGCGCGGCGAATGATGTCCTCATTCACTTCTGACAGTCCCCAGTGGAGAAGTTTCCCCTCTTGGATGAGGTCGGCCATGACTCCCGCCACTTCCTCCACGGGAACATTTGCATCCTGCCGGTGCTGGTAGTAAATATCGATATAGTCAGTTTGCAGACGTTTCAGGGAGCCCTCCAGACTCTTTCTTATGGTTTCCGAGCGGGAATCCGTTATGACGGGCTTATCAGCGGCTGAGACAGAGGTATCGAAGTAAACGCCGAATTTTGTGCCGATGACCACCTTATCGCGGTAGGGCTTCAGCGCCGCCCCCACCAATTTTTCATTGTCGTGGGGATCGTCGTCGGTACCATAGCATTCCGCCGTATCAAAGAAGGTGTAGCCCATATCAACGGCTTCGGCTATGAGATTTGCCATTTCCTTATGGTCTGCAGGTGCTCCGTAGGCGTGGCTCATACCCATGCAGCCAAGGCCCACGGCAGAAACCTTCAAGTCTTTTCCCAAGGTACGATATTTCATAAACTGACCTCCCTCATAAATTCTTGCTGAAGAAATCCCCCAGCTTCTTGATCGCTTGATCCACATACTCCGGCACCCAGTAGGTTCGGATATGGCTGGCGCCGTCAATCAGGAAAAGCTCCTTGTTGTTTGTGCCCGTCGCTTTCCCATAAGCGTCATTGGTCATATAGAGGGTGTCCGCCTTTTCCCCGGCAATCATAAGAAGCGGCTGGTCGATGAGATCCATCCTGTCCTCCACATCAAAGGCCATGAGTTTTATAAAGGATTCCGTGGTGTAGCTGCCCGTGGCGTTGGGATGGCGATGAGAAAGGCCGTAATACTCGATGCCGTCCCGATAGAGGGTGTTTTCCGGCAGCTCCGCCATTTTCGCCCGCAGTTGTTCATCGGTGGAGTTGGGAGGGAGGAAGCCTTCGTAGACAATTTCCCCCTGGAGTGCCTTGTCCCTTGCCTCTGTCGCCCTTTTGAGCCGGGCGGGAATGCCCTTGATGTCGGCATCAAGGAATCCGTTGCGGCGCACCCGGCCGGAATTGAACATAGAGAGGGCAGCCACCGCCTTGATGCGCTTGTCCGTCTGCGCCGCAGCAAGGGTGTAACCGCCGCCGCCGCAGATACCCAGGGAGCCGATGCGTGATTTATCCACTTTGGGAAGCGTGGAGAGATAGTCCACCATGCCGCTGACGTCCTCGATGCGATTGGAAGGATAATCCCTGAGCCTCGGCTCGCCGCCGCTCTCCCCCTGGTAGCGGGCATCGCAGGCGAGGGCGATATAGCCCAGCTCTGCAAGCTTCTGGGCATACAGCCCTGCCACCTGCTCCTTGCTGCCGCCGTTGGGATGCGCCACGGTCACGCCAGGATAGATCTTGCTGCTTTTTTCGTCATAGTCCGCCGGCAAGTAGAGATTGGCGGCCACCTTGATGCCTTCCACCTCGTACTCCACGGGCTTGATGTTCACCTTCCCCGGCTCGTTCTTCTCGATGGCATTTTGGTAAACCAAGCCGAAGGGGTTCTCCTGGGCCCTTGCCGCCTCCGTCATCTGTCCGCTCATTCCCATGGTCATTATTCCTCCTATCAGCAGTGCCGCCAATATCTTTTTTGTGATGCTCTTTTTCACGGATAACCCTCCACTTTTACTTCGACAAACCCTTTTCCTGCATCCATTTCTCCATTGCATCCGCCACTTCCTCATTGTTGAGGTCGGCCATGAGAAAATGGGTATTGCCCTTTATGCCCATATCCGGCAGATAGACCACTGTGGCATCGCCACCGTATTTTTTCATCACCTGTTCCCACTTGCGGGCCAGATTCAGACGGACGCGCCAGTTGTCTTGCCCCCAATTTTCCACGGGCTTGTCTCCCGTGGGAATATTGTCGCCAAAATAAACCACAATGGGGATTTTGGTGAGCTTCAGGAAATCTGCCATGGGAACGGGAGTCCCCGGCGCAGGAAAGGCGCTGGTGGTAGCTTCCGTCTCCGGCACTTCCCCTTCGGGGAAGGGGAACGTCCCCGGCTCTAGGGAAATGACGCCCTTGACGTGAGGGGAGCGCATGGCCGTGTCCCAACCGGGGCCGCCTCCCGCCGAATGGGTGACGAGAACGCCGTCCCCCGCTTTCTCGAATACCGCCACCATGGCATCCGCAATCACCGCCGGGTCAAAGGCTCCCGTGTCCGGGGTCATTTGATGGAAAAACTGGGAAAGGGATTCTTTATCCTTGGGAACGGCAACATTATCATAATAGTTTGGCCACTCCCCGATGCGGAAGGTATTGAACCAAAGCTGGTCGTCGGGCTGGGCTGTGAGATGCATGGGAACGGCAGAGCGTCCCGCCTTGCCCCGGCGGGGCTCATCCACTAAGTAAGTGGCATAGCCCTTGGCGAGAAAAATATTCTGGAAGCCGTCCCGCCCGTCCGGGGTAGTCTCCCAGGTTTTCGCCGATTGGCCGTAGCCATGGAGGAACACAATGCCGTATTTTTTCGCTTTCACAGGCTTTTGCCAGAATACATAGGCGTGGTCGCCGTGCAGTGTATGCCCCGCAAAGTCCGTGGGCTTTGTCCCGTCATAGCTGCCCGGCGCTGTCACTGTCTTGCCCCCCGCCATAAAGCTGCCCTGTCCTTCGATGGCTACGGGGCGTTCCCATGCCGATGCTTGAGGCGTCCCTGCACAAACGCAGCCATGGCCAAGAGTGCGAAAGAATGCCTCTTAAAACGTCGTTTCATCTGCATCATCCTTTCGATTATGAAAATTTCTTGTCAAACCCTTGCTTCTATGATAGATTGACTATAACATTCGGTAGTTACTACCGGTCAAGTGTTTTTTGAAAAATTTTTTGCAATGGAGGGAATCTCTCATGCACACCATGAAGGAAGCCTGTGAGGAAACGGGCATGGCCTACGAAACATTAAAATTTTACTGCAATCAAGGGCTCTTGCCCAATGTGAAGCGAGACAAGAACAACCGCCGTGTGTTTTCAGACCATGATATGGCGTGGCTGAAGAGTCTTGTCTGTCTAAAAAACTGTGACATGAGTCTCGCCGAGATGAAGGAGTATCTTGAGCTGTGCCTTGGCGGCGAGCCTACCATACCTCAAAGAAAGCTCCTGCTGGCAGCAAAGCAGCAGGAGCTGAGAAAGAAACTGGCCTCGGTGCAGGAGGCCATCGACTATATTGACTGGAAACAGCGGTTTTACGATGATGTACTGTCTGGCAAAACAACATATTATAGCAATCTGCTACCCGAGAAAAACGAAACTACAGTTGCCTCCGCATAGGCCATGCGGTACGCCCCCGCCTACACCCCCGTCCCATCCCGAAACACCTTTTGTTTTCGGCTATCAGCCGCTCTACCTCTTCCTTGAGCCGTTCTATCTCTGTCATGGAGACACCTCATTTAACAGTTGACGCAACCCTCGCCACATCTGGTACAGCCGTGCTACGGATTTCATATGCCATGCATCGCTCAGCCTTCCGGTAAAGGGCAAATGCATCATTACACTCTTGCAATGTTTCGCCACGATAGTCGGCAAAGCCTCTTTTTGTTCCTGATAATGAACTAACCTGAAATGAGCGCATTGGATGCGCATTGGCAAGGATATTCTCAATCCGCATAGTTTAAGGGCTTTCAGAGATCAACATGAATCTCTGAAAGCCCTTGTTCATTATGGTTATGTGTCGTTTTTGTCAGTATGAAGGAAC
>JAFSWY010000312.1 GCA_017444295.1 Selenomonadaceae bacterium
CCTGTATCGGTGTCAAGTTCGTCATGCCATCCCAAGGGGTACGCTTCCTTGACTTGGTTCGATTGGACATATACCAGTCACTCCTTTATGGGAATGACTATAGATTATCAATTTCAGGCACCGTGTGCAAGTCGGGATTTTATCGCTATATGTAGTTATCAGATAAAAAGTTTCCAGATAGTTTTGCTTAAAATAATCAGCACAAAGCTGTACATCCGTTATATCCATTGTTACCTCTAAGATATAGACAAAGCCCTTGGATCACCCAAGGGCTTTGTGCCGACAATCGTTCACGATTATTTTTTATACAGGGGAGTGCCCGGATCAGTCGGCATGATTCCCTCAGCAAGTGAGCCTGTACATATGTCAATCCAATACAACTCCATAATACCTGATAAAAACTCTTCGAAGCTACCGCCTCAAGGTTAATGGAGTCCCTCTTTGACTGTATTATACGATATACTATTACTCCTGTCAAGTACCCAAATTAATAAAGTATTACATTTTTTATAGATTTTCCCACAAAAAAGCAAGGCAGCACACTCCCTTTTCAGAGCCACAGGCTATCCACATCTTCCTTTTCCATTGATATCTCCTATCAATCTCAGATGTGCCAACCTTATGCCAACCTTGCCAACCCTTCATATTACCTTTTTTAGAGAGTTCCCATGGATTCATCTTTTCCGCTGAACCCTTGCTGTGACTGGTTTTTCCTTTGTGTTTCGGTCGCTATCAACGCACACACGATTTCCAGTCGTGCTCCTTCAACCACTCGGACAACTCTCCACAATGCTCTACCAAAAAGCTATTCTGTTGGTTCGCAAGCTCTCGCTCACGGCAAGAAATATAGTATCACCTTTTCCATCTCCTGTCAACAGTTTTTTGCTAGAAGTGTTGAAAAAAAGAGAGCCCCGAGCTTCCATCCTCGGGGCTGCTGCCAAGACCGGCAGCAAGCAAGAACTGAAATTCATGAGCAACGAATCCCCCAGAGAACCTCTCCGGGGGAAGCAATGACCACGACACAACATCATGGGCATTGCTTTCCCTGGAGCCACATGGGCTTCCCATACGCAAACAGGCCTCTTTCCCGAAAGATGGAAAGGGGCCTGTTCCTATGATACATTTCAGTTCTCTGATTATTCCAGTCACGCAAGCTGCCCGCTGGAATTTATAGCAGCACGGAATGCATCCGCAGAATCCCCATCCCCATCACTCGCAGGTAACCAGAAACCATCCTCAGACAGTTCCTTACGGCGATTGTCGATCAGGCAATTCTCCTGGCTCCAGGTCATCGTTCCTCTGCGCCTTCCCAAGGTTTCCCCCAGTGACGTAACTCCGTGCCCGCAGGGCACAAGGCAGATTCACTCTCTGATACAGTGGCGGGACCGCACCGGCATCTCACCGGACTTCCTTATTAAGTCAAAAGCATAAACATGCCCGACACCTGATCCATTGCATATGAAGTTGTTCATTTGCCTTACAGGATACCACTCCCCAAAGGGGATGTCAAGGCTTTTCTTCTCACCGTCGGCATCAAATCAACATATTGACAGCCATCAGGCTCTGTTCTTCCGGAGTCGGCGCACGGTCAGGAAGCTTTGCCATCCTCTGCTTCGCCTGTTCAATGAGCTTTTTGGCCTTTTCCACTTCGGCCCCATCGCACATGTTCTGCTTCAGGCCATCCTCCACCGCTTGCAGATCCTGCTGGAGACGGGCAAGGACTGCCTGCATATCGCCCTTTGTGGCGGCAGCAGCGATTTGCCGCCTACTCTTGTTCTCGTTGATCGTTACGGTGCTTTTGGAAGATTCCACGGACATCTCGCCATCCTCATCAATCCTGACCCGCATGCCCTGAAAGCCCACTTCGCCCTGTCTGCTGGCAAGCATCTCATCGGCTGCCTGCAGATTGTCAAAGAGCTTTTGCCGCTTCTCCTCATCCGTCAGGCATTCACGCAGATATTTGCCGGAGATGCTGGTGAGCCCTTCTTTGGCGACGGTGAAATTCTCCTGGAGATATCGGCTGAATTCTTTGGTACTGGCAAAGGGATTCGTTTTTGCCCTGGAAAGGATGGCTACCGCTTCTTTCTGTTGTGCCTGCAAGGTTTCCATGAAATCTTTTCCCTTGTCTTTCTCTGGAGCCTCTTTCTCGGCTTTTTTCTGACGAGCATGCTTCTTCCCGATTTCATCCAGCAGAGATTGCCACCACGCTTTTTTCTCGGTGCGCTTGACACCTGCCGCTTCCGGTTTCCTGTCACCGCCCTCACTCACGCCAATGCTCCACGAACTCAACCCTCCATCCTTGTCGATTATCCAGCCCTGCGCCTTGATTGTCATATCGCCGCGTTTCGTTTGGATCTCAGAAGTCGTCTGCTGTACATCGTAGAGCAATGCCTCATATTCTTCACGCTTTGCCTGGTCATTCTCCATTTCTTTCAGGATATTGGGTGCAATAGAGACATTTCCCATGCCGCTCCCTTGAAACGGTTTCGTTCCAACGCTGAATTTCAGTCCAGGGAACTTCTCCGAAAGCTCCCCTAAGGTATCAGTTTTCTTCCTTCCCTTCCCGGCATCCTCCGATTTTGCCTTTTGGGCGAACTGAGCCGCCGCTTCCGACACATAACTGTTTCCGATACGCACTGGCATAAAAATCTCCTCCTTGAATACTTCCAGAAATCCTTTTTATTGACGGCTATGTCATGATATGATAGGGAAAACCCCACGAAAAGAGGGCTGTCCCATGACAATATCCAGAAAAATATTCCTGCTCCCGTTCCTGACCATCTTCCTTCTGCTCCTGCTGGACGCATTTCTCATCAGCCGACTGGATGAAGTCCCTTCCATCTATCAAAAGAGCCAATCCCTTCCGTTCCCTGAGTTTCGTACAAGAGACCTGCGTGGAAACACCGTCACCCATGAGATCTTCCGGGGAAAATTCTCGATTGTCTGCCTTTGGGTAATGCAGGATGCCACGACCAGCCGGGAACTGCTGGAAACCTTGTCTGCATGGAGAAACACCTCCCCCAAGCCCTTCCAGCTCATGGGCATCGTCGGGGATCTGCGGGACACGGAACCTCCCGAAAGACTCGACGTTGCCCGTGAAATCGTCGGGGATTGCCCGGAAGATGTTCCCCACCTCCTGGTGAATGATGATATGGAAGGTTTTCTTCGCCGCATCCATAACGCTCCCACCGTCTGTTTTGTCAACGAACATGGGGAATTGGTGGGACAGCCGGTGGTCGGAAATGAACCGGACCTGATCCGGAAAGAGGCGGAACGGTTGATGGAAAGGGATTCCCTTCAAAATGAAATCGCAGGAAAGATTCAGGACAGCCTATTCCACTGACGGCAGCATTTCATCTTCTTTTCGATAGAGCATGACCGTCAAATGGAACACCTTCCGAAGCTGCTCCTCCGTGACCTGTATCTCCACATCCCCACGATATTTTCTGGCACAACGCCGGATATTGTCGAGGCCGATGCCATGCACCCGCTTTTCCTGTTTCGTGGTGGCAGGAAGTTCCGCATCCTTCTCCCAAACCAATCGTCCGTCAAAGTTGTTCTCCACTTCGATAAAGAACAGGCTTCCCTTTTCATAGGACCGCAGCTCGATGCGCTTTTCCCCATGGGTCTTTTCCGAGGCTTCCACTGCATTGATGAGCGCATTGTTCAGGATGATGCTCACGTCGTATACATCGAAGGCCGCCTTCTCCGGATAATGGAAATCCGCAGAGAAGGCGATATTCTTTCGCTTGGACTGCTGCCGTATCTGATGCAGGATCACATCCGTCATGGGATTTCCCGTCCGATCCGCGAAATCCAGCCGGGCAATCGTACGCTCCATTCCACCCAGATAGGATTCCAGTTCTTTATTTTCTCCTGCCTGATGGTTCCGCACATAGGAAGTGATGCTTGCGATATGTGCCCGAAGGTCATGGCGCAGGCCGCGCATATCCCCGTAGATATCCTGCAAGTCCTTGATTTGCTGATATACATCCGCCACACGATTTTCCAGAAGCAGACGTTTTCGCTCCTCGTCCTTGAACCGGACAATGCCCCGGAACAGAACCACGGAGGACACGACCATGCCCAACAGGAGCAGGCTCACCATGGGGAGAAGCACCAAAGTCTCCGGAACGCGGTCATAAATGATCATGAGTGCGCTGTTGTCCACAGAATACGCCATGAGCCGCATGGTCAAATCAATGGCAAGCACCGTGATGCACGGCGTGAGCAAATACCAGATTTCCTGGGCCTTCCATTCCTCATCCAAAGGGGCGGAGTGCTTCCCAATCAGTTTCAGATAGAAATAAAACACGCAGAGCTGGATTCCCCGGCATACGGCAAGAACTGAAAAAACTGCGGCGCGATTGAGGGCAGCCATGGCTTCCGTCAGTGCACCTATGTCCATAATCCCTTTTGCCGCCAGATGCTCCGGCAGCCAGCCCCAAAAAGGGCCCCAAAGGCCGAGGATCGCATGAGCCAATGGGCTGACCGTAAATCGCAAGATCTCCCATCCCGCGATGAAACTGGCAAGGACAAATGCCTGCCGGGGAAGGTTTCCCTCAAAGAACAACTGCTGCAAAAGGGAAAGCAGGATGAGATACGGAACGACATGGGTAAATCTGTCATACAAGGGGTAGGATTCCATGAACCTTCCATGCAGGATTTGCCCTGCGGCATAGATCATGACCCATAGAAGCAGCCCTGTTTTCCGATTCGCGTGTTTCCTTCGCAGAAAGAGTTCGGTATACCGAAAGCCAAGCCATCCATTCAGAAGATGCACCAATCCATCGAGAAGATACTCTTCCTCATACATTCACGATGCCGCCCCCTTTCGCGTAGCTGAGATAGGCTTTGACGAAAGCGGAATATTTCTTGTAGGCCAGCATGATGCGGTCACCGTTTGCCATCACGATCTCATTTTGATTGTAAGAAGAAATCCTGGCAAAGTTCACCAGATAGCACCGATGGCAGCGATAAAAGGATTCCCCGAAAACCGTCTCCAAGTCCCCCATTTTCCCCTGCACCTCATAGGTTCCATCGGCGGCGTGCACGATCACTTTCTTGTTGCCGCTTTCCACATAGAAGATGTCCTTCAGGAGAAATTTCTTCTTCCGGCTGGGAATTTTGAGCAGGATATACGCATCCTCCTGCTTCCCCATGAATTCCGCTTCCTTCCAGGCACGCTCCAAAACCTGACGGAATTTGTCCGGCTTAACAGGCTTCAGCAGATAATGGAAGGCCTGTACGTCAAAGGCCTCTCCCATATGTTCGCTGAAACCCGTCACAAAGATGATGATGCTCCTCAAAGCGCCGTGTTCCTCTTGCCGCTTCCGGATGGCATGGGCGAGCTCCATGCCGGAAATTCCCTTGATATCCAGAAAATAGATATGAAACTCCGCCCCTGCCCCCAGGAGTTCCTCCGCCGATGAAAATATTGCCACCTGCGCCTAGGATCTTTGCTGAACGATCAAATTCCTGATATCTTCACAAACCTCCACATCGCTGTCACAAACAGCAATCTTCATATTCACGAAATTCCTCCCACGGTTTCCAACTGCAGACAATTGTTCAGTTGACCACCTGAAATATCCACGATACATCATCTCCTTTTCGCGACATCCCTGTTCCATAGGCTATCCATCGTCCCATAGATGGACTCTTGCTTTATATATCGCATACAAATGGGAAAATCTTAATAGGCATGACGCGAACGACCCGTTTTGGGGTGTGAACGGCAATATTTTCTCTGTTGCAACAATCCAAAACATATTTTACTTAATATATAAAATATTTCAAGTATTCTTTGTTGTGAAAATCCTTATTTGTCTTTTTCGCGACATCTTCGTAAGTGTCAAACAACAGGGCGCATAGTCACGCCCGAAAAAGCGTAAAAAAACAACGGCCATAAGGCCGTTGTGATCTATCGGTTATTGGCAATGTTCCTTGACATAATCGCTCCAGGGAAAGTGTCTGTCCAAAAGTTCAGGTCTGCGATGAAAATCCAGTCCGGGAAGCTCGTTAAAACTCCGATGGGGCTTTTGATTTCTTATTCGACATTTTCTCCTGTGCAAAGGACGTGCAGATTCCCTTCATCTTTCCAACTTTATCAAAGGTGTTACAATATCCCATGAAGTTTGCCAATTTCTGCAATTTTGTCAAGCGAAAATTTTGACACTCGCGCTATTAATTCCAAAGGCTGCTTCTCCCGCAACATTTCCAAGACCATTTCTACTTTTCCTTGTTCGCGCCCACGATTCTCGGCTTCATCTATCCAAGCATCCATGTTCATCGGTCTCCCTTCCTCGATCCGCTTGTTGTACGCATCCATAAAACGAGTGTCCTGCATGACCGCCGAGAGGAGTTCCATGACCTCCCTCACATGCTTCATTTCTCCTTCAGGCGCTTTATACTCCTTATTTTTCCGTTTTTGGCTGAAATAGTCTGCCACAAAGCGGAAATCGCTCTGAAACATCTGTATGGTTTCGTCCGGCAGCCATGCAATCTCGAACAGGTTTACATGATAATCGTTGACGAATGGCTCCAGTTCAAACGGAATATCAAAGCATTCCTTCAAGTTCAGCGGATTGTTCCAGTGGCTCTCATAGCCGAAATACAGTACCAAGGTAACTACAGGGAAGCGTTCCTTGGGCCTGCCCTTTTCGTCACGGTTCATCTGGTCCCGATAGACCGCCCCATCATAGCTGATAACGCGCAAAGCCATATCCGCATCCGTTTCCGTCTGGTTTTCCAGTCCGATGAGAGCGATGCGTATGTGCCCTTTCATCCAGAACTTTGCTACATCTCTCTCCTGCTCATGCATCTTCTTGTCCATCTTGTAAATGGAGCGTGGCAATGCGGAAAGCAAGTCCTCCGGCTGCATCAGGCGCTTGCCCTTGAACAGCAGGGTGTTGACCAGATCACTGAATACATCGGCATGGTCTTCCAAACGCTTTTCCGAAATATCCTTCTCGCCCACGGAACCACCTCCATCTGCGTGCTAAGTACATTATACTACATATCTGCCACCAATTCTATACGGAAAATTCAGAGAGCGACACAGAGAGAGTTTGGTACAAGGAACAGGAACTCCCCGCCGTACCTTGTAATCTGGAAGAAACAACGTCTTAATAATTACAAGGGCGTGACCTCGTAAGAGGTCACGCCGCACGAAATTGTCTGATTGTCAAGTGTTTTTTCAAAAAATGTGTAAAAAATTGACTTCTGTCGAAGTCGATTTGCAAATATATATTCTATAATGCTTAACTTAATGACATGGTTGGAAAGGCGGCTATTTCATTGGCTCTATCCCCATAAAAAACGCCGTACCTTCCTTTTGACCGGAAGGTACGGCGTTCTTTCAGATAATCTGATATTTTTAACTTACACCTTGAGAATGCCCGCTGCGAAGCCGAGGATACCGATGGCGAAGAGGCCGAAGATGATCCAGATGGCGTTGACCTTTCTCTTCATGAGAGCCATGCAGGCGAAGGTCATCAGGAGCGGTACGAGACCGGGCATGAGCTGGTCGAGGATGCTCTGGACTGTCGTGACCACGACTTCCCCTTTGGCGTTGGTGATTTCCGATACCACCACGGGGATGTTGACCGAGGTCCACTTGTTGACCAATGCGCCCATGACGAAGAGGCCGAGGATGGATGCGCCCTCCGTGAGCTTCTGGAGCTTGTTGCCGGCAACGTCCTGAACAACGTCCGTGCCCTTCGTATAGCCATAGCTGATGCCGTACCAACGAATGAGCAGGCGGATGAGGTTGAATGCCACGAAGAATACGATCGGGCCGAGGATGCTGCCGCTGATGGCGAAGGATGCGCCAAGAGCTGCCGTGATCGGACGGAGCGTGCCCCAGAAAATCGGGTCACCGACACCGGCCAAGGGGCCCATCATACCGACTTTGATACCATTGATAACGCCGTCGGGGATGTCCGCGCCGTTTGCCTTCTTCTCCTCCATGGCGGCCGTGATGCCGATGATCGGAGCCGTGACGAAAGGCTGGGTGTTGTAGAATTCCAGATGGCGCTTGATGGCCTGCTTGAGCTCCTCGCCCTCATAGAGGCGCTTGAGGATAGGAACCATGCCGAAGCAGTATCCAAGTGCCTGCATGCGCTCCATGTTCCACGAGCCCTGCAGGAAGTTCGAGCGAACAAACGCCCAGAAAAAATCACCAGATGTCAATTTCTTTTCCATTTGCTATTCCTCCTGTTCCCGCTATCAATCAAGCTCATCGTCAAGATCGTCATCCGACCCGCCGCCACTGGCAGCTGCTGCCGGAGCTGCTGCAACCGCCGCATACTTCGGGTTGAGCTGCACATAGACCACTGCGCAGACAAGACCGATGACACCGAGAGCAACGAGGTTGAAATTCGTGAAAGCTGCAACGACGAAACCGAGGAAGAAGAAGGGCATGAGATAGTTCGCGCCCATCATGTTGATGACCATTGCATAACCTACGACAACGATGAAGCCGCCAGCTACCTGCAAGCCGCCCGTGATGACCGGGGGAATCGCATCGAGCATCGCCTGGACAGCACCCGTGCCGATGTACATAGCAACGAGAGTCGAAGGAACGGCAACGCGCAGGGCCTGGATGCCGAGAGCGCCGAGGTGGCAGATATCAATGCCGCGAAGGTTGCCCTCCTCAGCATAGCCGTCCGCCTTGTGCTGGAACACAACCGTAAGGGTACGGCAGAGAATCGTGAGAACCTGGCCGGCAGCGGCAAGGGGCATCGCGATGGCAATACCTGCGCCGATGCTCTGGTGGCCGGCGATAACGAGAATCGTGGAAATAACCGAGGCCAGTGCCGCATCCGGCGCCATGGCGGCACCGATGTTCATCCAGCCAAGAGCAATCATTTCAAGAGTACCACCGATGATGATGCCGGTGGTCATGTCACCAAGAATAAGACCGGTAAGTGTGCAGGCAATGAGCGGACGATGCATCTGGAATTCGTCCAGAACGCTGCCCATACCGGCAACTGCCGATACGACAAAAATCGCAATAATTTGGATACTGCTAAGTTCCATAATGTTTCCCTCCAATTTTTGTTCCCAATAGGTTTCCAAAGGTTTCCCATGGGGGAGTTGTCATACAGCCTCCCCCCAAGCAGGTGCAACAACAGCTGAATCTTATTTCAGCACGTCCATCAGCATGACTTTCTTGTCCGTGTCAACCTTGCGGATCTCCAGCTCAATCCCCTTGTCGTTGAGCTTCTTGAATGCGTCGATATCCTTGTCGTCCACGGAAACAGCCCCGGTGATCTGATGCTTCCCCTCCTTGAAGCTCATGCCACCGATGTTGACGCTGGTGATGGGCACGCCATGCTCCACCAGATAGAGAACACTGGTGGGATTCGTGAACAGAAGCAGGCACTTGTCATCCGCATACTTCGGATTCTCGTAGACACGGATTGCCTTTTCCAGGTCAACCACATGGGACTGGATACCGGCAGGTGCAACTTGCTTGAGGAGCGTGGAGCGGATCTTGTCCTTTGCAACATCGTCATCGCAGACAATGATGCGCTGGCATCCGGTCACCTTCGACCACACGGTTGCCACCTGACCATGAATCAAACGATCATCAATACGAGCCAATACAATCTTCATTACAAATCCTCCTCATCCTCATCAGCTACTGCACTTGCATGGAACGTCTGAGCACCGTTCTTGCCGGCCTCGACTGCCTTGGACATGACATCCTTGATATCGGAACCGTCATCCGCCATCTGGGCACTGATCATCTCGATGAGCATCGGCATGCTGACGCCGGTGACAATGCCATAGGCCTCGTTGCTGATGACGAGACGGCAGGCTGCATTGTACGGGCTGCCGCCGAACAGGTCATTGAGGAAGAGCACGCTGCCATCACAGCCGCCCTCCTTGAGTTCCTGGATGGCGACCTCGTACTTCTTGACCACATCATCCGGACCTTCTCCCGGAATCAGTGTCACCGCCTTTACGTTCTTCTGCTCGCCGCAGATCATCTCACAAGACTTCACGAGTTCCTCGGAAAACCTTCCATGGGTTCCCACGATGATACCGAACATTGGATATTCCCCCTTTTCTATGATTTCCAGCAAATTTTGTCTTGCACCCAATTAATATGCAAGTAGCGTGCCAACTTTGTGTATCAAAAAGAAGAACCCTTGCAAGGCTTGCCCTGCAAGGGTTTTCATCTTTTTTTCAGGAAAAATAATACACTTGATACAGAAACAATACACTGACTATGCTTTTTCAATACTTACAAAAGCATTTCATCCGGAACTGTCTCCCGTCACGTTTCCGGTTTTTCCCCCGGAATATCCATGATGGCCTCCGGGCCGCGATGTCCCGTGCGGATGCGGACAGCGTCCGACAACTCGAACACAAAGATCTTGCCGTCCCCCATCTTCCCGGTGCGGAGAACCTTCTGCGCCGTCTCCAGCACCTTTTCCACGGGAATCTCGCATACAACGGTCTCCAGCTTGATTTTCGGCACCAGATTGACATCATAGGCGCGTCCGCGATAGACTTCCTTGTGCCCCTTCTGCAGGCCGCAGCCGTAGACCTGGCTGACGGTCATCCCCAGCACGCCGATGGAATTCAAGGCCTCCTTGAGCTCCTCCAGCTTGCTTGGCCGCGTAACAATCTCTATCTTTGTAAGCTTCATCGCATTCTTCACTCCTTTTTATACTACTCTCCGTTAGAAATTTTATTTCTTACGGAGAGTGTATGAGACGTTCTCG
>JAFSWY010000313.1 GCA_017444295.1 Selenomonadaceae bacterium
CGTTATTCTTGTCAACCCTAAGTTCTGCCATACCAACTACACATCCCGCACCATATCCATGAAATCCTCAAAGGCATAGGCACCTTCCATGGGCTTCTTGTCGAACACCATGAAATATCCGAACTGTCCCCCGGCGGCTCCCTCCCATGCCTTGCCTAGTATAACACGTTTTAAACAGCTTGCGTAGGATAAACTTTCGTGGACTCTTCTGCCCTGTCTATGGCCAGAGCCAAATACTCTTCGTTGATGCCGATCAGAAGCTTTTGTGCGGCCAGCTCCTCCAGGCAGGAGTCGATGGCTTCCGGCGCGGCATTCAGGGATGCAGCGAGCTTTGTGCGGCGCATGGGCGCACGGCAAAGGCCGTAGATTTCCTTGGCAAGTCCTGTCAGCACATGGCGCGTTTTCCTGTGACACTCCCGCAGATCCGTGATCTCTATGGCTCCGTCACTGGGGCGCATCTCCAGCCGGTCGGCAAACCCGTTGCCGACCGAGAGCCTCTGCCACCTGTGTATCCGTGCGGCCATTTCGTCATAAAGGGGCTGCAGGGGAGAGGTTTTGCCGCGTGCGGCGGCGTTTTCATAGGTGTAGGCGATGTCTTTGATGTACGCGTCATCATCCGGCGCGAGAAAGTCATACCAGCTTGCCGGAACCAGCTTCAGGCCGTATCGCTCCGGATGCGCGGCATAGACGCTGTTCCTTTGATATACGAGGGGAGCGAAGAGCTCGGGGGCGGGGAGGTGGGTGATGAGAGGCAGCAGCCGCAGGAGTTCTTCATAGTCGGCCTCCGTCTCGCCGGGGAAGCCGTGCAGGAAGTTCCAGAAGATCGACACGCCAAAGCAGCGGGCATATTTCAAAAGGGCGATATGCCGAATGGCGGTATTCCCTTTGCCCATCAGCTGCAGCACATGATCGGAGAGGCTCTCGATGCCGGGCTGCAGTTTTGTGAAGCCGATTTCCGCAAGGGTTTTTACATCTTCTTCGGTCAGGTTGGATTTTATCTCGGTGAATTGGCATGGCCTGCCGGATTGCGGGGCAGGGGAGCCTATGGGGAAATGCTCCATGAGGCGCGGCAATTCTTTCTGCGCCTCGTGGCTCATGATGTCGTCCGAAAAAGCAATCGTATGCTGGCCGTAGGTCTTTCGGAGTTCTCTGATTTCCTGGGCGATGCGTTCCGGCCGCTTGCGGCGGTAGCGGTTCATGCTGCCGTTCAGCCCGCAAAAAGTGCAGGGATGCTTTTCCCCCCACCAGCAGCCACGGGAACCTTCGAGGTAAAGGATCATATCATCCCCCGGAGCCAGAACGGCTGCGTGGATCTGCGGCAATTCCGGGAAGGAATCCTTCCGTGAAGCAAGGAAATCATGGTAATCCGGCAGGGGCAGGCTGTCCAGGTCTTTTGTCAACCGATGGGGCCACTTGCCGTCCTCAGGCAGGTCGCTGTCCCGGCGCAGCACACCGTAGGGAAGCGGGAAATCCCCTCCCGCCAGCACGCCCTTCACTACCTCGGCGATGATTTCATCGGCCTCGCCGAAGAAAACGAAGTCAACGAAGGGGAACTGCCGCAAAGTTCTTCCCCCTGCGCTGCCCATGCAGTTCGGCCCGCCTATGGCAGTGGCAATCTCCGGGCGGCGTTCCTTCAGCCGCCGCAGGATGGCAAGGGACGCATTGTGCTGCTGGAACATGGAGCAGACCCCCACGAAATGGGGGTTCATGGCGAGGATGCGCTCTGTGGTCTCCTCCAGCCACACCTGCGCCATTCGCGCGGCGTCGTGGAGGACTTGCCAATTTTCCTCCGCCGAAAAAGTCTTCCCGTGATAGGCATCGCTGGCGAGCCATCGGGCCAGTTCGCCCAGATCCCGGCGGGGCGCAAAGCCCGCAAGGGGCGCAAATACAGCCTCCGCCACGAAGTAGTTCGCAAGCGCCGTGAGCTTTCGGCTGAGGGGCAGCCCCAAAAGGCGGTGAAAGCGCGTATTGGCATAGTCCACCCGGCAGGAAATTCCTTCCCGCAGCAGGCAGGACTGCAAAAGCCCCAAGGCTAGTGAGGGGAAAATATCATCCGAAAAAGGCGGCATGACCAGGTGAGCCAAATCACCTCAAAGGGGCTTTCGCCGTGGCTTTATTGCCGCGCCTGCTGCTTACAGATACTCGTTCACGCCGTTCTTCTTCAGAATGATGGTGTTGACCGTGCGGACATTCACGCCGTACCAGTCCTCAGAATACCCGTCTCTGTAGTGCACCTTGAAATCCCAGGTATCGGAGAGCATCCAGCGGTCAAAGTCCAGGACGATGGTTTCGCCGTTCCTCCAGATGGAATTCCCCAGCACATCGTTGAACCAGGAGTCGCTGATGGAGGGGCTGCAGTTCAGTACGATAATATCCTCCCCCGTCCGGTTGACAAGGTTGAGATCCTTGGCATCGGCGGAAGGGGCGCTCATCATAACGAGGCCCAGAACCAGCGCGAAAGCCATAAACAGTTTTTGCAGATGGAACTTTTTCATTGTAAAATCCTCCTTTAAGAAAATAAAATTTATTTGCAAACGGCAGAATCAATCTGCCGGATTTGCCATGATGATTCCTCCTAAAAGCTGCAGGAGCAATTTGCCCGGACATTCACTGTGGATTTATCGCAAATGCCGGGCAACCACTCCCCTCCGTCTTGCCGGAAATGCCAGCTTTCCAATCAGAACAGCGACTTTATCTCTTTGTACATGCCTTTGATGCCTTCTACATAACCGTCCACGCTTTCTGTGACGGCAATCCCTGCTCCGGCCCAGGCAACTCCGGCTGCAGCTCCGCCGGTTCCAACGGTAGTGATAAGCGCACCGGCTACTGCAACGCCCATCTTTACCTGCGCCCACTTCAACTTAGCCCAACTCTTCGCATAATTTCCGAAGTTGAAACCTCCGGCCACGGCTGACATGTCCTCATCCGACAGTTCACCCTCTTTGCCGGCTGTATCTTTCATCATATCCTCGGTTGCTTTCAGTAACAGCAGGAAATCCTCTTTGCTGAGGTTCACAAAATCCCTGGCCAGCTCATATACGGCCTCCGGGCTGTCCGCTGCCGCCACCTTGTCGGCAAAGGCTGCATCCTCGGAACACTTTTGGAACAGCTTGCTAAACTCCTGACCCTTGGCGTAATTTTCCCGGATGGGCTGGATGAAGGCTTTGAATTCATCCTCCCCAAGGCTGCCATCAATGGCCTTGGCTTTGGCATAGGCCTCGGATATGTCACCGGTAACCATTGTCTCGTCATGCACCACTGCTTTGCCAATCTTTTCAAAGTCTGCCATAAATCAACACTCCTCCCAAAATAATTTTTTATCTGAACCCTTTGCGGGAGTTCATTCCATTTCGTGAAGCTTTTTGGGCGGCGGTGCAGGGCCTGCCCTTGCCGCCGTCACATCCTCCATAAAGTCATCGGCCAGCTCCCCTTCCTCCCATGACGGTCTGCCTTCCATAAGCCTTTGCCGAAGCCGTTTCTGGAAGTCCGTTTCCATGGAGAAATCTGCCCGGCGGAGAGTTTTGTCTGCGTCCATACCTTTCTCGCCTTTCGGAAATCTTGCAAAAATTCACGACCCGGTTCACCTTCAAGAGTTCCTCCGCCCTCTGGCAATTCTACAGCTTGAGCAATTCCTCAG
>JAFSWY010000314.1 GCA_017444295.1 Selenomonadaceae bacterium
CCCAGAGGACATGCCTCCCGTTCCACGCTGATATCCACAAAGTAATCGCTGTACTGTCCCAGGGAAGATTCCCTGCGGCCGCACATGGCGATGATCGTGGCCCCGATGCGGCGGATGATGGGCAGGATGTTCACGATCTCGGAGGACTCGCCGCTGTTGGAAATCGCAATGACCACATCCTTTTCCGTCACCATGCCGAGATCGCCATGAAAGGCCTCCGCCGGGTGCATGAAAAAGGACGGGGTCCCCGTGCTCGCCAACGTTGCGGCAATCTTCTGCCCGATATGCCCGGATTTTCCCATACCCGTGATGACCACCCGCGCCGTGCAATCCAGAATGCACTGCACAGCACGGACAAACTCGTCGTCAATGCGCGGAATCAGTTTCTCCACCGCATCGGCTTCTATTCTCAAAGTCTCAATCGCTTTTTCCTTGATCATATCCTGCACCTTCACATTTTCTTGCATACAATCTCATGGATGGCCAGCGCATCCTTCAAGAGATCCTCCAACTTGTCGAGATAGAGCATGTTCGGGCCGTCGGAAAGGGCTTCCTCCGGATTGTCATGGACTTCCAGGAAAAGGCCGTCCACACCGACGCCCACCGCTGCGCGCACAAGATATTCCACATACTCCCGATTGCCCGAGGACTTCGTGCCCGCCCCGCCGGGGAGCTGGACGCTATGGGTCCCGTCGAAGATCACGGGATAGCCAAAGGAGCGCATGATGGGGAAACTCCTCATGTCCACCACGAGGTTGTTGTAGCCAAAGGAAGCCCCCCGCTCCGTGAGCAGGATCTTCTCGCTCCCGCTCTCATGGAGCTTGTCCACCACGTTCCGCATATCCGTCGGGGAAAGAAACTGCCCCTTCTTGACATTGACCACACTGCCCGTTCTGGCTGCCGCATAGAGAAGGTCGGTCTGACGGCAGAGGAAGGCCGGTATCTGAAGGATATCCGCCACCTTTGCCACGGGCTCTGCCTGATAGGTTTCATGAATGTCCGTCACGATGGGAACCTGAAGCTCCTCCTTGATCTTTCCGAGCATCTCGATGCCCTTTTCCATGCCGGGACCGCGAAAACTATGAAAAGAGGATCGGTTCGCTTTGTCAAAGGATGCCTTGAATACGTATGGCACCCCCAGGCGGCCGCAGATCTCCTTGATGGTACGTCCTATGTAAAGGCACCGATCCAGGCTTTCCAAGGCACAAGGCCCAGCCAGGAGCACCAAGGGCTCATTCCCGCCAATCGAAAAGCTGCCAACCTTTACCTTGTTCATATGGATGCCTCCTCTTCCAATTTCCTGTACAACTCATTGACCATCTTCAGATCCTCTTCCGTATCCACACCGACAAACTGCCGGTCGGTCCTGATGACCTTGATGCGATAACCGTTTTCCAGCACGCGGAGCTGCTCCAAGGACTCGCTCTGCTCCAGCGGTGTCGGTTTCATCTTCGCATAACGTAGCAGAAAATCCCGTTTGTAGGCATAGATGCCGATATGCTTATAGACCGGGGAAAACCCCGCCTTGCGCGGATAGGGCATAAGGGAGCGGGAAAAGTAGAGGGCATAGCCGCGGGCATCCGTGACCACCTTGACATTGTTGGGATTCCTCTGCTCCGCCTCATCCTTGATCTCCGTCATGACCGTTGCCATATTGAGATCTTCCTCTCCGTCAAAAGCCGCAGCAAGTTCATCGATGACCTCAGGATCGATGAGGGGTTCATCCCCCTGGACATTGATGACGAGTTCCATATCCGGAAATGCCGCCGCTGCCTCGGCCAGCCGATCTGTTCCCGTCGGATGATCCTTTGCCGTCATCATGGCCTTCCCGCCATGCTCCTCCACGGCTGCCAGGATGCGCTCATCATCGGTTGCCACAACCACCTTTTCAATGCGCTTCGCCTGGGCGGCCCTGTCATAGACCCTGCATATCATAGGCATGCCCTGGATATCCTTGAGCGGCTTTCCCGGCAGCCTCGTCGATGAATAGCGTGCCGGTATGACGCAAAGCACCTTCATTGAACACCCATCCTTTCCCTTGCCGGCATTGGATTCCCCAGCCGTTCCTGCAATTTTTCCTGCAACATGGAGCGGAACTCATCGGTACCGCTTTGGAAGGTCACCTCTACACAGATGACGTAAACGGGAATTCCCCATTCCTGCTGCACAACCCCCGCAGGAATCTTTACGGCATCTTTCTCGGTAATGACGATCGATTCGACCCCTTGGGCCTCTGCCTGGTGCAGCACATCCTCCATTTCCTGCATGGTATAGTCATGATGGTCCGGATAGCGCAGACTCTCAACGATAACTGCCCCCAGGTCAGACAAGGTCTGCTCAAAGGACGCCGGGTTGCCGATAGCGGAAACCGCCATGATATGCTTTCCCCGGATCTCCGATACATCCAGCCCGTCTCCCGAAATATTCTTGTACCATTCCACCATGGGAATCAGGCACCTGGGCTGATGGATGCTTTCCATGATGAGCGCATCCTCATTGTACCGGTGCACCGTGCTGCGTATATGCTCCCTGGAGCCCTCCGCCGCCTGGTCCACCTTTGTCATGAGGCAGACATCCGCACGGCTGATATGGGAAATCGGCTCCCGAAGGGTGCCCCTGGGAAGGATATGCCCATTGCCAAATACATTGACGGCATCCACCAGCAGGATATCCAGGTCACGCTGAAGCTGCCAGTGCTGATAGCCATCATCCAGGATTGCCACTTCTGCACCAAAGTGCTCTATGGCATAACGGCCTGTCACCGCCCTTTCAGCGCCAATGAGGACAGGCACGCTCGGCAAGTGCTTTGCCAGCATGAATGCCTCATCCCCCGCCTCTGAGGCAGGCATGTGAAGTGTCTCCCCGTCCGAAACGACACCCACGTCACCATGCCATTTGGCGCGGTAGCCGCGATTGAGTATGACGACACGGTATCCCATATCCCGGATATCCCGTGCCAGCCGTTGTGCCGTAGGTGTTTTTCCTGTGCCTCCCACCGTAACATTCCCAAGGCTGATGACAAAACAATCCAGCTTCTCCCTCCGAAAGATTCCCACCTTATAGCCGGCCAGCTTCATATTCACCAGCAGACGATAGATCATCGAGAAGCAATAGAGCACAGCCATGATGACATTCAGGAAGACGCCATGGACTTCCTTGCTGTGCACGAGATTGATGAAATAGGTCTGAAGGTTCTCCACTTTCTCGGTTGCCCGGACATGCAGGGCATTTTCCTTCGCCTCA
>JAFSWY010000035.1 GCA_017444295.1 Selenomonadaceae bacterium
CTGTGCTTGAATCGTGCGAGCACGTGTCTGGCTTTCCAGATATCTACGATCCACATCAGAAAGAACAATGATACTTGTTTTTCGTCCCATAGAACAATCCCTCCATCCCTGTATGGATTTATTGTACCATGAGATGAGAATTTAGCCCAGTTATCTAAAAGATACAATACTAGGCCATATTCTTGCTTCTCTTCCATTCCCATTCCTCCCATCCGTTCATCTCATCTTACAGCCCCAATGCCTGCCTGAGCCCTTCCAGATAGTCCACGCCGTCGATGTAGTGGATGTAGTTGAGTTTGTCGATCTCGACCATCTTTTTCCCGTCCATCGTTATCTTGAGGTAGAGCGTTTCCAGTGTTGTCTCCATGTCGGACCGAGATGCCATCTCGAATTTCCCGAGGTTCCCCGACTTCGGTATGCCCCGCACATTGATCTTCACCGCGTGCCGGATGAATTTCCCCGTGCCCGCATCATAGTGCTGGTTGGCGCCCCGAAGTTCCAGATCGTGGCTCTGCATGGCCATCAGGCTTACACCATCCTCGTTGATGGTCCTCCATGTCAGTCCCAGCTCCATGCTCTCCGTCTGGCCCGGTGTTCCCATCTCGATGTCGCCGCCGATGCCAGCGCCGGAAAGCGTCTCTGTCTTGTACTTCAGTTCCGGCAATGTGACATCCGCCGTTCCCAGCTTCCGCGTCCCCTCAACGAATACCTCATATCCTTCCAGCCGGTCTCTCACCTGATTGATGGCAAACCGCTGGAGATCGAATCCCAAATTCATCTTTTTTCCCCCCTCTCAAGCCGCAAACAGCGTGGCAATGTATGCCGGGTCGTATTCCTGCACAAACTCAATCTCCCGTGCCGGAGACGGCGGGGTCGTGTAGACGTGGAACTTGATCTTCCCATCCATGAGATCCGTCTGCGGGTTCTCGTCGTTTCGGAACTCCACGCGCCCGCCAAGGAGCGCCCCCGCAGCCGTAAGGCCGTTAAGCCAGATGTTTGCGCTGTCCACGACGCTCTCGATCAGCCGCTTGTTGGTAGGATCGTCAATCTTTGACCAGAACGTGGTGATCAAGGTGTTCAATACCCAGTGGAACATGCGCCGGATCGAGATGAAGTTGTCCTTCACGTCTGTGTTCGACGGGTAGGCCGTCGTGCGGTTTCCCCATGCCTTCCAGCCTCCGATGAAGTTCAGTGCCGTCACAATGCCCTGCCCATTCAGGTAAGCGGCTTGCGCACTGCTCAGGAAGACTTCCTTCCCATCCTCCAGCACGGCGGAATCCGCCTGAAGATTCTTGTTCGACGGGGAATAGTACGGGATATCACTGTGCTGCGCGTCGGTCTTGTTCATGATGCCCGCAAGCTGCGTCGATATATGGTACTTCTGCCCGCCCAGCGAGACAAGAGGCCATGTTGCAAGCAGCCTGGAATCCACAAAGTTGTTCCTGTTCTTCCACTCGCTGGCTTTGGTGTAGGTGTTCACCGTTCCTGTCGGCAGATCCGCAATGGCAATGGCGGAGAAATGGCCGTTGATGTTGGTAGTTTTCGCCTTCATGACCGCTGCCACCGTGGTGTCATGGCTCCAGCCCGGCGCAATGATGATACCTGGGACAAGGCCGAATCTCGGATAGATTTCCTCGATGAGCTCCAGCCCTTCCAGATCTCCCGTGTCAAGGTCGACACCGCCGACGATATCGCTTGCCGTCACTGCCGACGGGTCAACCGCCGTGAAGTCGATGTATACGGCATCCGACGGCATGCCGCCCCCTTCCAGCGCCGTTATGACCACGTTCCCGTCATCGTCGTGGGCAGCCGTGTAGTCCACGTCCTTCACAAGGGTTCCGCCCGTCTCGCTCCGGAACACCGTCAAAGTGTCCAGCAGGATCATGTCCTCCGCAACAGCAACACCGTCTGCCACGATCAGTTTCTTCTTCCGCTCGGTTTTCTTGTGCCGTGCCTTGTCAAGGACGTTCACGAAGACCACGGGCGCCATATTGAACAGGGCGAAGTGGGACTTCATTACCTCGCACAGGGTAAACTTCCCGAAATCGTCCGAATAGCCAAGGGCAGCCACCGCTTCCTTGTAGTCATAGCAAAGCACAGGACGGTTCACCGCCGCCTCCCCGCTTGCAAGATGGACGGGCGCCGTTCCGACCGCAACAACAAGCCCCGCCTCTGTCTCCGTCATGGGGACGAGGCTGGTTGCCAGCTCGCTCCCATAGATGCCATGCCTGTACGCCATTATTCACCCACCCCCAAAATCTCCTGATAGGCAAGGAAAAGCGGCGTCCCTTTGCGCTGCGCCGCCTCCGTCGCCTCTGCCAGCTTTTCGATATCCACAAACAGCCGCCCGATATGCGGATATTTCTCTTTCATCCGCTCCACCAAGTCCTTCGGATAGCCCTTGAATACCTGTGTCGTTCTGAGCCCCTCCCTCAGCCGGTTGGGGCCGATATACATCACCTGCCGCACTTCACTGTCTGCGGCGGCCTGTTCCTGTTCCGTAACCTCGGCCGTTACGGCAGCCTTTTCTTCTGCCATGTCGTTCATTTTGCATATTCCTCCGTTACGTCCTGAAATTCCAATGGGAAGCTTTCCTGCGGCTGCGAAATCGTGTATTGCAAGGTTCCATAGCCAAACCAGAACGGATAGTGCTGTGTCTCGATGGTATGCCATTCAATGGGCAGCACCAGACGGTATTCGTCCGCTACAGTCCGTTTTGTCAGCACCCTTTGCCTCACATGCTCCATGATGTTCAGGAGGTCCATCCATGCAGCCTCATCTTCCCCGTATGTTCTGAATGTCAGCCCGATATTCGCAACAGATGCTTCCTCCCTCGGGCTCTCTCTTGTGGGCGTATCATCCTTGCCTCCTTGGTAGGTCACGATGATCAGGGGATAATAGGTGTCTCCGATCTCATCATCCCCCTCGGCGGCCCCGTCAATGATTTCCCCCCGGATGTACTGCGCATAGACAGATACACGTTTGTCGCCCTGGTTTTCCGCTTGCATTTTATAGCCCTTGACGGCATCTTCTATTTCGGCCTTAAGGGCTGTCACCAATCCCGTCGGTGTCATGCCGCACCTCCTTTATCTTCGATAACCCATCAGGAAAGCATTGACCTCATGTTCCATGTTCTTTGCCAGACGTTCCTCCATCTTCTGCTGGATAAAGGCCGCCACACTCGGGCTCCCGAGCATCTGCGGCGTAGATGGTCCCGCCATCTTCTCGATGGGAAGGGATGCGTTCGATGCTCCGTGCCCCTCCCGCTGGAACACGCCGACGTGTCCGGATTTCATCCTTGCAAGGAAGGCATGGGCAATCGTGCCGCCCTCCCCTTTCACCACTTGGGAATAGAGATATTTTCCTTTTGGCGGCCGACGTTTTGGCACGCTTCCCGGCTTATGCCGAAAATAGGCAAGGTCGTTGACGCGCCCGCGGGCGCGAAACCCTACGGTCATTCCATCCGATACGCGAAGAATTTGACTGAAGCATGGCAATATTTTCTCTTGCTTGATGGTGTAGCGCTCTGTAACTTTCTTGATGGCTTCTTTCTGTGCGCCTCTCATGGTTTTTGTGAGTGCTGTTCTTGTCGCTTTTTGCGCGGCTCCCGGTATGCCCTCTAAAAATTTCACCGCCCGATCCAGTTCTTCCGTGTCGATCCGAATCATCATCCAGCCCCCCTCATGCGATAGGCGGTAAGGACAATGTGGAGCATCCCCATATTGTCCCTGCACTCCTCCACGGTATAGCGCTTCCCGTCCAGCCGGATATTCTCCCCCTGTTTCGGGATGCGCGGAAAATCCGCTTTTCTGATGTTCACCGTGGCAAAGTCCCCGTGCAGCCCATCATAGTTTCTTCCGACACTTCCTGACTTTGGCCGTGTCTTGCTGGTGCTTACCACAGCCGGCAACTCCGTTCCGTCCAGATCGTGCATCTCCGCAAATTCGTCCAGATTCAGGAACACGTTCCCGATATCCGCTTCCACCTGCTCCCGGAAGCTCATCCGATCAGCACATGCACCGACGTTCCCGCAGCGCTCTTTTCCGACACTGCGATCCCCGCCGGGATGCCTCCCGTTTTGGTCTTGTTGACACAATCGTTTTCAGCGTTCCAATACAATTCGTCGCCCACATCGATCGCCAGATTCGACGCTGCCGGCAGCTCATAGACACCGGTGAGCGATACCGTGCCGGTCTCCCCCGCCGCGATGTTCTCCAGCGCAACGCCGACTCTCGTCGCGAAAGGGACAACCTCCATGTACCCGATGTCATTGGGCGCTTTGTAGTCAATATTCTCGCCCTTCTGGACGAAAACCGCCTTTGCCATTTCTACCCCTCCTTATTTGCCCGTGGACTTCAGCAGCCCGCGATAATC
Organism: Selenomonadaceae bacterium; assembly: GCA_017444295.1. GTDB lineage: Bacteria > Bacillota > Negativicutes > Selenomonadales > Selenomonadaceae > UBA3796. The sequence continues at coordinate 4,375 of JAFSWY010000035.1, forward strand.
GATGAGATTCACGCCTACATCCAGATAGA
>JAFSWY010000315.1 GCA_017444295.1 Selenomonadaceae bacterium
AATGAGTACACGAGAAAGTACGAGTACCGCCCGCCTGCCGAACGGAACTGGAAAAAACTGGATTGACTTGTCGGCAAACGCGTCATCAGAAAGGTGTGGGACGACATGGACAAGCGCATGACTTGGGAGGAGATCAAGACAGCATATCCTAACAAATGGGTGGGGCTTTCGCAAGTGGAATGGAAAGACGAGGCAAATGTGAAATCTGCCATTGTTTCTTATGCAGGAGATTCTAGCAAAGAACCATTTCTGAAGCAGGTTGCGGGCGAGGACATGTATACTACCTATACCGGGACAGATGAAATGTGCCCTCTGGGCTGCCTGACGGTGATGCCATGAAGCAGTTTACATTGCCTTTGATGAAAGACAGGCAACGTCCTACGGTGCGTCTAACAAATTTTTTCCAGATAAATGCCATGCTGGACACAGGGGCGGTATTGCCTGTATGGGTGCGAGATGAGGATGAATTGCGGGCGATTGGCGGTATACCTGTCGCACCAAACCAGCCTTTCGGTGGTTTTGGAGGCATGACAATGGGGACACTTTACAGAATCCCCACCTTTCGCTGTGGCACGTTATTGTATCCAGAGTTTCCTATCATAGCCTCTCGCATGGATTTGCCTTGCCAAATGCTGCTTTCCGCTACGATGTTCAACAGGTTGATTTACGAGGTGGATGACTGCAACCACAAGTTCAACGTGACGATCCCGGAGAAGGAGTCCCATGTTCGCAATCTGGCAGTTGAGGATAGGAACGGGAAATTGCATGTTCTCTGTGTGAATAGGGAAGAAAAGTAAATTGGGAAAATGCCAAATAGAAGATTTTGCCTCTTGGCAAAATCTTCTATTTGGCGTTATAATAACAAGAATGAGCAAATCTGTTATCAATGATGAGGTGAAATCTTTGTATAGATCATGGAAAAAGGCGTTGATTGTGAGCCTGGCGGGGGCTTTCTTCGGCATGATGCCCGTTGTGTCAGCCATGCCTCCCATCATGCCCATCGGCGATGTCCGGGAGGGCATGTCGGGAACCGGCTACACCGTGGTGGATGAGAGCGGTGAGATCCGTCCCTTTCATGTGGATATCGTAGGCGTCCTGGACAATGGAAAGACGGCGACACCCCTGATTATGGCAAAGGCCTCGGGGGATCTGGTGGATGACACGGTTGGCGTATTGCAGGGCATGAGCGGCAGCCCCGTCTATGTGGATGGGAAGCTGGTGGGCGCACTGTCTGCAGGGCTCAAGGGCATGACCCCCTTCACCTTCTTTATCACCCCCATTGAGGATATGATGGAACTCTGGAAAATGCCGGACACGAAGAACAAGACGCAGATTTCCACGATAGACCTCAAGAAGGCGGCAGAGGAACGGGAAAAGGATGCCGGTGGGGAAGATGGCGGAATCCTCGGAAGGATCCGGGCAGCCTTTGTGTCTGCTCTGGATGAGGTGGAAAAAGCGAAGGAACAGCAGGTGCCGGAGGAGAAGAAAGCACCGGAGCTGGAGGAAAAGGCCGTATGGTGCCTTTCGGGTTTTGATGAGGCATCCAGGTCCTTCTTGCGTCAGCATGTATTCCCGGAAAATTCCCTGGCCCTCCAGCCCCTCAATACCACCTATCTTTCCAGGGAACGCGGTACGGATTACCATGCCTCGCCGGAGCCGGGCAGCATGATGGGCGTTGCGCTGGCTTACGGCGATTTCTCCATTGGGGCCACCGGGACAGTGACTGCCGTGGACGGGAGGCGCATTCTCGGCTTTGGGCATTCTTTTCTCCACCGGGGAAATGTCAATTACTTCCTGACGGATGCCTCTGTGGTGGGCACGGTCAGCAGTGCCAGCGACTCCGGAACGAAACTCTCGAACATGGGCAATATCATCGGGCGCGTCAACCAGGATCGCGAGACCGGTGTGGCAGGAGAACTGGGAGCTTTTCCCGCAGTTGTTCCCATGAAGGTCACTGTGCGTGAGCATGATTTGGGACGTGAGCAAAGCTATACCACGAGAATTGCCTATGACGAGGATCTCCTCGCACAGATCAGCGCTGCCATGGCCTATGCTTCCCTGAGCAAGACATCGGACAGTCTTGGCGAGAGCACGGTGCAGGTTCATTTCACCATCCGCACGGATGTGGCAGAAAATGGCAAGGCAGAACGCTCGAATATGTTCTACAATGCGGCGGATGTGGGACAGATCGCCGTGCTGGAGCTTGCCCAGGCCGTGAACATCATCTGCTCGAATGAGGAAAAGGAATCCGAGCTTCTGGATATCCAGATGGATATTGATGTGAACAATGGACGGAAGACCGCCGCGATCCTGTCGGCAGTTCCCGACAAGACAGAGGTGAAGCCCGGGGAAACGGTGAACTTCACCACGACCATCAAGCCTTACCGTCGGGAGAAGATGACGGTCACGATTCCCTACAAGGTTCCCAAGACCCAAATCCCCGGTACTTTGCATCTGGATGTCCGCGGCGGCGGACTGGTCCCGGTGGCGCAGCTCCTCGGCCTGCAGCAGGGGTTGGCAACTGCGGGAACTGCTTCGGGGGCAACAGAGGAAGCGAAAGGTCTCAGCACGTCAGAGAAACTCAAGAATCTTCTGTCCACCTCCCGCAACAATGAGATTGTCATTGCCCCCGGGGCCTCCCAGACGGTGATGAGCGAGCGGGAGCAGAAGAAAGCGATGCGCGAGGCTGCCAAGGCTTCGGCGAATGCAGCCCAGGACCGCACGGTAAATCTTTTGGGTGCAGACAAGGAAAATGCGTCGCGGGAGACGAAATTCGAAACGGATTACATCATCGAGAATGCAATCCATGCCACCCTGCAGGTGAAAAAATGAGATCCTTGCTTGTCAGAAAGAATGGATAATGGTAAACTAAGACAGACTGCAATCCTATGTTTTTGGGGGATGTTGAACTTAGCATGGAAAAATTGATTATAAATGGAGGACATCGGCTGGAGGGCCATGTCAAAATCAGCGGTGCCAAGAACGCGGTGCTTCCGATTATCGCGGCGACACTTCTGGGACAGGATCAGCCGAGCATCCTCGATGAGGTGCCTGCGCTGGAGGATGTCCATACCATCACCGAAGTGTTGCGGAAACTCGGGGTGAAGGCATCTTTTGATACAGCAGGGCATCAGCTTCACGTGGACAGCACAGCGATTGATTCCTGCGAGGCGCCCTATGACCTCGTGCGCAAGATGCGCGCCTCCTTTCTCATCATGGGGCCCCTGCTGGCCCGTTGCGGTAAGGCAAAGATTTCCCTGCCCGGCGGCTGTGCCATCGGCACACGTCCCATTGACCTTCATTTGAAGGGATTCGAAGCCTTGGGCGCGGATATCCATATCGGGCATGGGTTCATCGAAGCATCGGCACCCGAGGGGCTCAAGGGGGCGAAGATTTATCTCGATTTCCCAAGCGTGGGTGCCACGGAGAATATCCTGATGGCGGCTTCCATGGCGGAGGGTCAGACGGTGCTTGAAAATCCGGCGCAGGAGCCGGAGATCGTTGACCTTGCCAATTATCTCAATGTCATGGGGGCGAAGATTCGCGGCGCAGGAACCAATGTCATAAAGATCGAAGGAAGGCCGAAACTCACAGGGCGGGCCTATACCATCATCCCGGACCGCATTGAGGCGGGCACCTACATGGTGGCGGCGGCCATGACCCAGGGGAATGTCTACATCGAGAATGCCATCAGCGAGCATCTGAAGCCCGTCATTGCCAAGCTCAAGGAGGCCGGTGTCACCATTGAGGAGGACATTGACGGCATCCGGGTGAGCTGCAGCAAGCGCACGAAAACCGTGGATATCAAGACCATGCCCTATCCGGGCTTCCCCACGGACATGCAGGCGCAGTTCATGGCGATGATGGCGGTGTCGGAAGGGAACGGCCTCGTTACGGAGACGGTATTCGAGAACCGTTTCATGCATGTGGACGAGCTCAAGCGCATGGGCGCCCATATCAGGATTGACGGCCGGACCTCCATGGTGGAAGGCGTGGAACGTCTCACCGGCTGCCAGGTGAAGGCCACGGATCTCAGGGCTGGTGCCGCAATGGTGCTGGCAGGCCTTGTGGCAGACGGGGAAACACAGGTGGGCTACATCCACCATATTGACCGCGGCTACGACAATCTGGTGGAGAAACTGGTGGGCCTGGGCGCGGATATCCGCAGGGTTGACCAGTGAACCATGCTTAAAGAATAAACGCCCGGCAGTGACGTGAAGCACTGCCGGGCGTTTTTGCGCAAGTCTATAAAATTTTTCCGTCCAGTGAAATGGTCGTGACCTGGCAGGGAATGTTTTTTCCGCTTGCCTCCAATGCCTTTTTCACGGCGTATTCCATGCCGCCGCAGCAGGGGACTTCCATGCGGACGACGTGAACGCTCTGCACGTCGTTTTCCCGCAGGATTGCGGCGAGCTTTTCGCTGTAGTCCACCGGGTCGAGTTTTGGGCAGCCGATCAGCACCACATGGCTGCGGATGAAATCCCTGTGGAATCCGGCATAGGCATAGGCTGTGCAGTCGGAGGCCACCAGGAGGCTTGCGCCATGGAAATAATCTGCCTTCACGGGTGCAAGCTGGATTTGCACCGGCCAGGTGAGAAGTTCGCTGTTTTCTTTTGAGGGAGAGGGTTCCTGGGAAGGTGTTGTTTTCCCGCAGCTTTCCTGCAGGGAGGACTGTCTTGCGCGGACGGCGGCTTCGTCGTAATCCGCCGCTTCCCGCTCGATGATGCGAATGGCATCCGCAGGGCAGGCAGGGAGGCAATCGCCGAGCCCGTCGCAGTAGTCGTCCTTGATGAGACGTGCCTTGCCGTCCTGGATTTGGATGGCCGATTCATGGCATGCCTTCGCGCAAAGCCCGCAGCCGTTGCATTTTTCCTCATTGATTTCTACGATTTTCCGTATCATGGGTAATCCTCCTCGTTATTCATAGGTACTCTTCAAAACGTGCCCGGTCGATGACCTGTATCCGCTTCCCCTCCACGGAGAGGATGCCTTCCGCCTGCATGGCGCTGAGCTCGCGGGACAGGGAAGGCCGGGCGACAGACAGGTAGTCTGCCCAGGCTTCCCGGCTGATGGAAAGCTGTACCGTCCCTGTTTTGTCCACTTCCCAGAAAAGGAAGCGGGCGATCTTTTCCCGCAGGCCGCCGCTGGCCAGCACCTTGAGCTTGTTGTGCATGAAATAGGCCTTTCGGGCCAGAATCCGCATGAGGTTTTGCTGCACCAGGCGACAGGCGGGGGAGGCTTCCATCTGTGACAGGGAAAAGGCTTCGCTGCCGATGGATAGGAGACGTGTGTCCTTTCTGGCCTCCACATAGATGTCATAGGGTTTCCGGAGCAGAAGGTACACCTCCCCGAAGATGTCTCCCGGATCGTTGATTTCCGAGAGGAAGATTTTGCGCCCCAGAAAGCTGTCCTTTTGGATATGCACTTCTCCGGACAGGAGCACATAAAGCCCCTTGGGGATATCTCCGTCATGAAATACGATATCGCCCTGGGCGCATTTCCGGAGCCGCACCTGGCTGGAGGAGAGGAATTCCATGGAATCCTCATCTCCCATCCCGGCAGCCAAAAGGCTCTTTCGGAATGCCGCGAAAATCTCGTCCGTTTGTTTCATGCCATATCCCACCTCTCTTCGTTGGAATCATTATATCATTCATTTCTTGTTAAAATTGTAACATTTGTTACATTATTTGACAGTGAAAGAAAAGCCCCCATGCAAGTCACATGGGAGCATTTTCCATCGTATTCAGCAGTTCCGACAGCATCGCGACATAGCCGACGAAGTGGTTGGTGCGGACGGCGAGCCAGCGAAGGGTGGAGAGGATATCTGTCTCGGAGATGCTTCCTTTTTCCGCAGATTGGCAGAGGAGCAATAATTCCGAAATGTAATAGAGCATGGCGAGGATGCGCGCATTGTGGGCAAAGCTGCCTACAGCCGCGCAGGGGTAGAGGGCACTGAAATACTCGTTGACGAAATAGTTTTCCAGAATGTGCCCATAAGTTCCGAGAACTTCCTGTGCATGGATGTCATAAAGCTTGTCCCATCGCGGGGCGAGTTCCTCTTGGGGAATGTCATCGGGCAGCAGGATGCGGGAGATGCAACTCAGAAATTCCTGGGTCAAGGGATCGTCATCCACGGATTTCCCGATCATGCCGGAGAGCACCTGAAGGACTGTCGGCAGACGATTGGAGAAGGATGGAGGCGGTTCCCTTAAATCATTTTTATGGGAAGTTTCATCTGCAAGGCCGGAAATCTGCTCACCTTTTCCATCTGCCAGCAATCTCTCTGCTTCTGCAAGACAATGCTCCAGTCGTGCAAAACGGTCCGGCATGGAACGGCTCCGGTCTTGCAGGATGCGGATTCCTGCTCGCTGCAGGTCGAAGAAGTGGAGGGACTGGATGGACTTCTCGTCGTCTGCCTGTTGGAAGTACGTTTCCCGTTCCGTCTGGAGCTCGCATTCCTCGAACTGCATGGGCGCTTCGCTGAGGAGGGCAAGACGTGCTGCCACCGGGCAGGTCATGCAGAGAGTGCGTTCCAGCAGGTCGGGAAATTGTGTCGTGCAGCGGGGGTATTCGGCGCAGACATCCGCCAGGAAGCCTTCTCCGCAGCGTTTTTGAAGGGAGCAGAGCAGATCCGGGCCGAGGAAGGGGCAGGCATCCGTTTCCCGGACGATTTCCGGAAGTCCTGTGACCTCGTTTTTCCCGAGATGGGGAAGGATTTCCTGGCGAAGCCCTTCCGGCGCCTTTTGGAAGCGTGCGAGGGCATTGCTGTCCAACTGGACATTCCAGCCGCGGCAGCAGCGGGCATCACAGGCCTTGCCGTCGCATTGGAAATGGCGCACATATTCCGGTTGAATACAACGATAAATTGACATATTTTGCAAATCCTTTCGTGATTTTCTTGCGCATCTATTCCTCAAGCAGCCAATGGAGGACATTTTTCTTCCATATGCCATCGTAATCAGCCGTGGCATTGACCTCATCAAGGGTCAGGAGGTACTTGGGGTAGTTGTCTTTGATCCTCCGCAGGGGCTTCAGCTCTCGTTCCATCACTTCCGGCTGGAGTGTGGATTCCGATACCTGGTAATAGGCGAGGCGGTCCCGGGCATCCCTGGCCACGAAGTCTACCTCGCCTCCGGTCATGGAGCCAACATACACCTTGCAGCCTCGTCGCAGGAGCTCCAGATATACGGTGTTTTCCAGGATATGCCCCGTATCCTCCCTGTGTCTGCCCACCTTTAGGCAGCGGAGGGCCGCATCGACCACGTAGTACTTGGGGTTTATCTTCAGCAGCTCCTTGCCGCGTATGTCGAATCGTTCTGCCGGATAGACCAGAAAGCTGTCCTGCAAGCCCTTCAGATAGCGTTCCACGGTCTTGCTGTCGATTTTCCGCCCGGCGCTGGTCATGGCATCGGCAATCTTCTTGATGGAGAGCAGGCTGCCGACATTGGCAAAAAGGTATTTGACAATGCTTTCCAGCATCTTGACGTCGGCAATGTGGAGCCGTCCCACCACATCCTTAAGGATGACCGTGCTGTAAAGGCCGGACAGGTATTCCGAAATGTCCTGGGGCCTTCCTTCCAACTGCAATATGTAGGGGAAGGAGCTGTCGGAGATGTACCGTTCATAGATTTCCTGCAGGGTATGATTGGCTGTGAGGCCGCAAGCGCCATAATATTCTTTGAAGGAGAGGGGCAGCATCTTCAGTTCCACATAACGTCCCGACAAAAGAGTGGCCAGCTCCCCGGACATGAAGTAGGCATTGGAGCCTGTGATGTAGACATCCGCGTTTTCCTTGATGAAAAGGCTGTCCACCGCCTTCTCGAACTCCGGGACATGCTGGATCTCGTCCAGAAAGATGTAGTTCATTCCGTCCAGCTGCATATGGGCCGTGACATATTGGTAAAGTGCATGGTACTCCTGCAGTTCCTCGTAGGCCAGATCTTCAAAATTGATGGAAATGATATTCTCCGCTGGTACTCCCCGGGCCAGCAGATGCTCCCTGAAAAGCTGGAAGAGGACGGACTTGCCGCAGCGACGGAAGCCGGAAACGACTTTTATGATATGCCTGTCCTTATGGCGTTGCAAAAATCCCAAATATTGATTTCGTTCTACAATTTTCATTGTCAATGCCCCAATATGGAATAGATTTATATTTAAGTATATTATAACATGAAATTGGATTTGATTCCAGATTCATGTTATGCTCAATCAAACATTATGAAAAACATCTATAATATAATTGTTGTGCTTTATATAAAGGGATTGACAATTTGACTTGAATTGTTGTAAAATTATTAAGTAAAGTTTGACTCGCAACATTTGATATGTTGCGAATTTTCACGGAGGCCGGGGCGTTCCCGGAAATTTTCTAGATTTTTTAGGGGGTATTTTTCAATGGCAGTAAAAGTAGCTATTAATGGTTTTGGTCGCATTGGTCGTCTTGCTTTCCGTCAGATGTTTGACGCTGAGGGATATGAAGTGGTTGCTATCAACGACCTCACGAGCCCCAAGATGCTTGCCCATCTCTTGAAGTACGATTCCACTCAGGGAACGTACAAGTACGCTGACAAGGTAGAGGCTGGCGAGAATTCCATCAAGGTCAACGGCAAAGAGATCATCATCTACAAGGAAGCGGATGCCGCGAACATTCCCTGGGGCAAGCATGATGTGGATGTGGTTCTCGAGTGCACGGGCTTCTATACCAAGAAGGAAAAGGCTGAGGCACATCTGAAGGCAGGCGCGAAGAAGGTCGTCATCTCCGCTCCTGCTGGCAATGACCTCCCGACTATCGTATTCAACGTCAACCATGACAAGCTTACGAAGGATGACAAGGTCATCTCCGCTGCTTCCTGCACCACGAACTGCCTCGCTCCTATGGCAAAGGCTCTCAACGACTTTGCTCCCATCCAGAGCGGCATCATGGCAACGATCCATGCCTACACGGGCGACCAGATGACCCTTGATGGCCCGCAGCGCAAGGGTGATCTCCGCCGCAGCCGTGCTGCAGCATGCAACATCGTTCCGAACTCCACGGGTGCAGCAAAGGCCATCGGCCTTGTTATCCCCGAGCTCAAAGGCAAGCTCATCGGCGCTGCCCAGCGCGTTCCGACCCCGACGGGTTCCACGACCCTTCTCTATGCAGTGGTCAAGGGCGAAGTCACGGTTGAGGGTGTCAATGCAGCCATGAAGAAGCAGGCCAATGAGTCCTTCGGCTACAATGAGGATGAGATCGTGTCCAGCGATATCGTCGGCATGCGTTTCGGCTCCCTCTTCGATGCCACCCAGACCATGGTCAGCCCCATCGGCGACGGCAACACCCTCGTTCAGGTGGTTTCCTGGTATGACAATGAGAACAGCTACACGAGCCAGATGGTCCGTACCATCAAGTACTTCGCTGAACTCGGCTGATTGCATAACAATATTTGAATACAAATAAGGTCCTTAGAGGTCCGGCCTTCGTTTGGGCCGGGCCTGTTTTTCGCAATCCAGTTTTGTATATGGGGGTTATAGAATGAACAAGAAAACCATCAAGGATATCGATGTCAAGGGCAAGAAAGTGTTTGTCCGTGTGGACTACAATGTTCCCTTTGACGAGAACCAGAACATCACCAACGACACCCGTATGGTCCGCACGCTGCCGACCATCAATTACCTGCTTGACCAGGGCGCGGCGGTCATCCTTGCCTGCCACATCGGGCGCCCTTCGGAGGCACGTGAGCCGCAGTTCTCCACGAAGCATCTTGTGGCGCATCTCTCTGAGCTCTTGAAGAAGGATGTGAAATGGGCAGCGGATTGCGTAGGAGCAGAGGCAGAGTCTGCGGCAAAGGACTTGAAGCCCGGCGAGGTCCTGCTTCTTGAGAATCTCCGCTATCACAAGGCAGAGAAGAAGAACGATCCCGAGTTCGCAAAGCAGCTCGCCTCCCTTGCGGATGTCGCGGTTGACGATGCCTTTGGCGTTTCCCATCGCGGGCATGCCTCCAACTCCGGCATTGCGAAGTATGTTGAGGTGGTTGCCGGCTTCCTGATGGAGAAGGAGATCGACTATATCGGCAATGCGCTGGAAGCTCCCAAGCATCCCTTCGTTGCCATCATCGGCGGCGCGAAGGTGTCCGACAAGATCGGTGTCATCAGCAACATGATCGACAAGGTGGACACCATCATCATCGGCGGCGGCATGGCTCACACCTTTGATGCAGCAAAGGGTCTGCCCATTGGCGACTCCCTCTGTGAGCCGGACAAGTACGATTTGGCCCGTGACCTCCTGAAGAAGGCCGAGGAGAAGGGCGTGAAGGTCGTCTTGCCGGTGGATCTCGTCATTGCCGACAAGTTCGACAAGGATGCCAATTTCAAGACGGTTCCCGTAGATCAGGTTCCCGATGGCTGGCAGGCTCTCGATTCCGGCGTGAAGACCTCGGAGGAGTATGTGAAGGCTCTGGAAGGCGCAAAGACGGTTATCTGGAACGGCCCCATGGGTGTGTTCGAGTTCGACAATTTCGCCAAGGGCACTTTGGCAGTGGCAAAGGCCGTGGCAAAGGCGACGGAGGCCGGGGCCATTTCCATTGTCGGCGGCGGCGACTCTGTTGCGGCACTCAAGAAGACGGGCCTTACGGACAAGATTTCCCATGTTTCCACGGGCGGCGGCGCGACGCTGGAGTTCCTTGAAGGCAAGGAAATGCCCGGTGTGGCGGCAATTGCGGAAAAGTAAAGTCACTTTGTATAGATATTTTAAGAAGGGATGTTGATAGGTATGGCAAGAAGGCCGATTATTGCTGGAAACTGGAAGATGAACAACACGATTGCGGCGGGCAAGCAGCTCGTGAAGGATCTGGCCCCGCTGGTGAAGGACAACAAGGACGTGGATATCGTCGTTTGCCCGACGGCTACGGCTCTCGCCGGTGTGGCTGAGGCTGTGAAGGGATCGAACATCCATGTGGGCGCACAGAACGTGCATTGGGAGAAGAGCGGTGCCTACACGGGCGAGATTTCCACGGAGATGCTGAACGAGATCGGCGTGGAGTATTGCGTTCTCGGCCACAGCGAACGCCGCGACTATTTCGGCGAGACGGACGAGGGTGTCAATAAGCGTGCCAAGGCTGCCTTTGCCGCCGGTATCACCCCGATCATCTGCTGCGGCGAATCCCTTGAGATTCGCGAGGCGGGCAACTACATCGACCATGTGGTGAAGCAGATCAATGCGGCCCTTGAGGGCTTTGCGGCGGCGGATGTGGCGAAGCTCGTCATCGCCTATGAGCCCATCTGGGCCATCGGAACGGGCAAGACGGCCACCTTCGACCAGGCAGAGGAGGTCTGCAAGGCCATCCGCGAGGCGGTTGCCAAGAAGTTCGACCAGGCGGCTGCCGATGCCATCCGCATCCAGTACGGCGGCAGCGTGAAGCCTGCCACCATCAAGGATCTCATGCAGCAGCCCAATGTGGATGGCGCCCTGGTGGGCGGCGCATCCCTCAAGGCAAAGGATTTCTCGGAGATCGTTAATTTCTGAACGGTTAGGAGCATTACATGGCAACTTTAAAGAATGCCCCCATTGCCCTCATCATCATGGATGGCTGGGGGATTGGAAATCCGGATGACCCGAACAATGCCATTGCTGTCGGCAAGACACCGAATCTTGACGGCCTTACGGCGAAATACCCCCATGCCCAGCTCCAGGCATCCGGCGAGTATGTCGGTCTGCCGGACGGACAGATGGGAAACTCGGAGGTCGGGCATACGAATATCGGTGCCGGGCGCATCATCTATCAGGAGCTTACCCGCATCACCAAGGCAATCAAGGATGGCGATTTCTTCGAGAATGAGGCTCTTCTGGCAGCCATCAACGATGCGAAGAAGAACGGCGGCGCTCTGCACCTTATGGGGCTGGTATCCCCCGGCGGCGTGCACAGCCACAGCAACCATCTCTATGGGCTGCTGGAGCTTGCGAAGCGGCAGGGACTCAGCGAGGTCTATGTCCATGCCTTCCTCGATGGCCGGGATGTTCCTCCCGCCAGCGCTGCGGAGTATCTGGAGGAGCTGGAACAGAAGATCAAGGAAATCGGCATCGGCAAGATTGCCGTGATTTCCGGGCGCTACTATGCCATGGACCGTGACAAGCGCTGGGAGCGTGTCGTCAAGGCCTATGATGCCATTGCCAAGGGCGAGGGGAAGACCGCGAAATCTGCGGCGGAGGCCATCCAGGCATCCTATGCGGACAAGTCGGAAAAGCCGGAAGGCGTGACGGACGAGTTTGTCGTTCCCGTGGTCATTGACGGCTACAAGGGAATGAAGTCCGGCGACGGCGTGATTTTCTTCAATTTCCGCCCGGACCGTGCCCGTGAGCTCACCCATGCCTTTACGGACGAGACCTTTGACGGGTTCCGGCGGGTGGAGGGGCTCAAGCTTTCCTTCACCACCATGACCCAGTACGAGAAGGGCCTGAATGTGCGGATCGCCTATCCGCCGCAGTCCATCGAGAACACCTTGGGAGAGGTCGTGTCGAAGGCGGGGCTCAAGCAGCTCCGCATCGCCGAGACGGAGAAATACGCCCATGTGACCTTCTTCTTCAACGGCGGCGTGGAAAAGGAGTACGAGGGCGAGGACCGCATCCTCGTTCCTTCCCCGAAGGTGGCCACCTATGACCTGCAGCCGGAGATGAGCGCCATCGAGGTGACGGACAAGGTGGTAGAGGCCATCAAGTCCGAAAAGTACGATTTCATCATCCTCAATTACGCCAATGGCGACATGGTAGGACATACCGGTGTCCTTCCCGCAGCCATCCAGGCGGTTGAGACTGTGGATACCTGCGTGGGACGCTTTGTGGAGGCATTGCAGTCTGTGGGCGGCGAGCTCATCATCATCGCAGATCATGGCAATGCCGATGTCATGGTGGACCCGTCGTCGAAGGAGCCCTTCACGGCCCATACGACGAATCCGGTTCCTGTCATCTGCGTCTCGGGCCGCGTCAAGTCCATCAAGGAGGGTGCCCTCTGCGATGTGGCGCCGACCCTCCTGACCCTTGCAGGATTGGAGATCCCGAAGGAAATGACGGGCAAGGTGCTCGTGGAAATGAAGTAGACGAGAAGTATTATATTTTAGAAAAGAGAGGAATACGAACAATGATTGCTTATTCACAAAAAGTGGAAGACATGACGTGCGTAGCGAAAGAAGTAAATCATGGCCCGGCCCCGATTCCGGAAGAAGGCAAGTGGGTACAGGCGAAGGAAGTCAAGGACATCAGCGGCCTCACCCATGGCATCGGCTGGTGTGCTCCCCAGCAGGGTGCCTGCAAGCTGACCCTCAACGTCAAGGATGGCATCATCCAGGAAGCCCTTGTTGAGACCATCGGCTGCTCCGGCATGACCCATTCCGCTGCCATGGCTGCGGAGATCCTGTCGGGCAAGACGATCCTGGAAGCCCTCAATACGGACCTTGTCTGTGATGCCATCAATACGGCAATGCGGGAGCTCTTCCTCCAGATTGTCTACGGGCGTAGCCAGACGGCGTTCTCCGATGACGGCCTGCCCATCGGCGCAGGGCTGGACGATCTCGGCAAGGGGCTCAGGAGCCAGACGGGCACCACTTACAGCACCCTCAAGAAGGGCCCCCGTTATCTCGAACTCGCAGAGGGCTATGTGACGAAACTGGCCCTTGACAAGGAAGACCGCGTCATCGGCTATGAGGTTGTGCAGCTCGGCAAGGCCATGGAGGCCATCAAGAAGGCCGGGGACGATCCCAAGGCTATTGCCGAGGCTCTCAAGAAGAATACCAGCACGAAAGGCCGCTTTGCTGATGCAGTCAAGTACATCGATCCGCGCGAGGAGTAATTGAAGCGATACACCGTATTTGACTACAATTTGAGATAACAGGAAGGAATGAAGATAATGTCATTGTTTGAAGGCTATGAGCGCCGTATTGACCAAATCAACGAAGTCTGCAAGAAATATGGGATTGCCAAGATCGAGGATGCAAAGGCCATCTGCGAGGAGAAGGGCTTCGATCCCGGAAAAATCGTCAAGGATCTCCAGCCCATCGCATTTGAGAATGCTGCCTGGGCCTACACCCTTGGCGCGGCCATCGCCATCAAGAAGGGCAACAAGACTGCTGTGGAGGCTGCGAAGTCCATCGGCGAGGGCCTGCAGGCATTCTGCGTTCCCGGCTCCGTTGCCGACCATCGCAAGGTGGGCCTCGGCCACGGCAACCTTGCTGCCATGCTCCTCTCGGAGGATGCAGGCTGTTTCGCGTTCCTGGCGGGCCATGAGTCCTTTGCGGCTGCTGAGGGCGCCATCGGCATCGCCCAGACGGCGAACAAGGTCAGGAAGAATCCTCTGCGGGTCATCCTGAACGGCCTCGGCAAGGATGCGGCCCAGATCATCTCCCGCATCAATGGTTTCACCTATGTCCAGACCCAGTATGACTACAAGACCAACAAGGTCAATGTGGTGAAGGAAGTCGCATATTCCGACGGCCCCCGCGCAAAGGTCAAGTGCTATGGCGCGGACAGCGTGCAGGAAGGCGTTGCCATCATGCACAAGGAGGACGTGGACATCTCCATCACGGGCAACTCCACGAACCCGACTCGCTTCCAGCATCCGGTGGCCGGCTGCTACAAGAAGGAGCGCCTTGAGGAAGGCAAGAAGTACTTCTCCGTTGCCTCCGGCGGCGGCACGGGCCGCACCCTCCATCCCGACAACATGGCGGCAGGTCCTGCTTCCTACGGCATGACGGACACCCTGGGCCGCATGCACGGCGATGCCCAGTTCGCGGGCAGTTCCTCCGTCCCGGCTCACGTTGACATGATGGGCCTCATCGGCGCAGGCAACAATCCCATGGTAGGCATGAGCGTCGCTGTGGCCGTTGCCGTGCAGGAAGCCATGACGAAGTAAGCGTCATACTCTGCAACTGAATATTGAAATGCTGGCACGAAAGCCGCGTCCCTTTGGAGGACGCGGCTTTTTATTCTCCTTAACTATACTTATCTTTAGCCACATAATTATTCACGCCGAACCAATATAGATTAACAGTTCGGTGTGAATAATCCACTCTTTATTATCTTTTCGATTGCTGTTATTGCCTGTTCATATGTAATGTCGTCATACAATAAAGTTCTTGTTATATTTGAGTAATCGTCCGCAAAATATCTGCTTTCCACTATTTTTTTTAAGATATCCGTTGGATTTGCATCTTCCATAGCAGAGCGGCAATTGGGATTATGCAAACGCTCTTGTCTAACTCTTTTGACAAGACTTTTTTCTAGGCTGGTTATATTAATACGAGAATCAATCTTATAAAGATCGTATATGTGCCGAGAGTATCGTTCATTCTTCCCTTGCATAAAATAATCACATAATGCAAAAACTTTATCTATGGCCGTCCTTCTGATATCTTGAACGCTAATTGCAAAGTCGTGTAATTCGTATTTCTCTATAACATCCTTCAAATCATGACTTTTTAACACTTTTTCAACATACGAACTTACATTCTGTGTATCGGTAGGAAAAGGTTCTATAGCAACCGATACTTCTACATAAATTACTGGTTGCATTTTGTTGTCATCAAACATTGATTCGTACTCAAGCTCGTATCTATTAAAATCACGTCCACTATGAGTCATGTTTTCGTTAGTGATTGTCAAACCGATTTTACTGGTACAATCCTTGATGGCTTGTTTTATGTTTTTCTTTTGCTTTCTGGACGGACGATTCAAGACTGTTAAATCTATATCCTCGGAAAATCTATTAATTACTTGATAGCATTTTGATAATGATGTGCCTCCTTTAAATACAAAATCTATATCACTTTCAGCTATCTCTTTTAGAAACATGGAAACATAATAATCTTTTTCCGTTATTTCCGGTTCATAGCCATATTCAGTGCGTGCTTGAATAATTATTTCCTTAAAGGTATCTTTGCTATTATGCAAGTACATCATATACTCCCATCATAATCAATTCCTGACTAGTTTTTGCTGGATATGATTCTATACTGTCTCTTACACTGCATTTGGTAATTTCCATTTTTTTTGCAAACTCTTGGATTTTTAAAATTGTTTCTTCTCTCGAAAACTCTGAATACCGTTCTGCTGTGCTTATTAAATCCAGTAAAGACAATGCAGCGATATTATTTCTATTAATATTTTTTCTTGGCTTTGATAATCTGACTGTTATTTTTCCTATTTTGACATTTCGACCATTTCCCTTTTCCATGTTTGTCACAATAAATTTCACAACGGGAACCTGCGTCGTTATCCTGGCCGTATTTGCCAAAGTTAGTCCGGAATAATATCCTTGAGGGTTGCTTTTTTTGCCCAAGTACCTGTCTCTTAATACTTCGTCTATATTGAACGACTTTTCACCAAAAAGTTCTGACTTTTCAGGGAAATAATAAATTCCATTATCAAAACGTTTTATTTCACCATCGTTTATCCACTTTTTCAAAAGTTTTTTAGCATAAATATTCGATATGCCCAACGATGACTCTATATTTTTGATATATATTGGTTTGTTGAGACCATATATACTTTTTATTAAAGCAAGCATCTTGTTCACCCCCCCATTTATTGTATTATACTACTTTTAAGCATTTCCGTCAAAATAAGTATACCCAAACCGTTAATCCGTATAATTATCAGAGTTCAACATAAAATCAGTACAGTTAAAAATACGTCGAGTTAAATTAATGCATGTGGATTACGCACTACATGACGAAGTAAGCGTCATACTCTGCAACTGAATATTGAAATGCTGGAACGAAAGCCGCGTCCCTTTGGAGGACGCGGCTTTTGGTATGAGGAGGAGTGGCCAGTTTTCGTCATTGTTGTTCTGCGTATTCATATCCATCGACGATAACATCCAGCTTGCCTGTGCGGGGATGGAAGATCAGGCCGTGGGTGGGTACATCCGGAGGGATGAGGGGATTGAGGCGGATGGCTTCCACCGCATCTTTGACATTCTGTTCCGGGTGATGGAACTCGTCGGCCCATTCCCGCAGTTCTTTGGCTACCATATGGATGGCCTCTTTCGGCACGCCGCGGGACAGCATGGCATTGGTCAGGCTTTGGGAGGTGGTCTTCGCCATGCCGCACTCATGATGCCCAATCACCAGGATTTCCTTCACACCAAGTTCGTAGATGCACACCATGAGGCTGCGGATGGTGCCGTCAAAGACTCCCGTCACGGAATTTCCTGCAGTCTTGATGACCTTGGCATCTCCCCTGGACAGGCCAAGAGCCGGTTCCAGGAAATTCACCAGCCTGGTGTCCATGCAGGTGATGATTGCCACCTGCTTTTGGGGCAGCTTGCTTTTCTGGTGGTCTTCCTGAGTGTAATCCACGGGAAGGGATGAGCAGAAAGACTCATTGGCTGACAGGATATCGTGCAGTATGGACATAAGATCACTCCTCGCAATGCATAAACTGAATAATACATATTTCCGCTTCTCATCCGAGCAAAATAAAGTCAGACTTTATTTTGCTCGGGCTCTGTCTATTGGGGGAACAGTTGGGCAACCACCGCCGCAAGTGTCTGGCCGATGGGCTCCCGGATGACCAGTTCTGCTTCTGCGTCGGCTTTTGTTTCGGACTTGTTGATGAGCACCAGATGCTTTCCGCGGAAATAGTCAATCATTCCAGCTGCAGGATAGACGACGAGGGAGGTGCCGCCTACGATGAGCGTGTCGGCCTCGCTGATGGCATGAAGCGCATTTTTCACCACCGTGTCATCCAGCCCTTCCTCGTAGAGAACCACTCCCGGCCGCACCACGCCGCCGCAATCGCTGCAATGGGGAATGGGCTTATTTTCCTCCTGCAGGGCATATTCCATGGGATAGACTTTGCCGCACTTCATGCAGGGCCACCGCAGGCTTGAGCCATGGAGCTCATAAACCGTCCGGGAGCCTGCCATCTGGTGCAGTCCGTCAATGTTCTGTGTGACCACAGCTTTCAGGATGCCTTGTTCCTCCAGTTTGGCAAGCGCCCTGTGCCCATCATTGGGCTTGGCGTCCATGAACACCATCCGCTGGCGGTAGAACTCAAAAAACTCTGCCGGATGGTTGATGAGGAAACTATGGGAAGCCATTTCCTCCGGGCGAAACTTTTGGTGCAGGCTTTGGCTGTAGATGCCGCCGGCACTCCTGAAATCCGGGATGCCGGACTCTGTGGACATTCCTGCGCCGCCAAAGAATACCGCTTTTGTGCTTCCTTTGAGAATTCTTGCCAGTTCGTCTGTATTGCTCACATTGCTCCCTCCTCGATGGAAATGTTTGTTGCTTTATTCGCCATGAAACGCCGTTATTCCTGCTTTGGGAAGGGGCTGTTGCACGTAATATCCGTGTTTCCACGAGGGAGCAGAACGAGGACAGGCAGAAGGAATTGCGGCAGTACGATATTTGGAGATGTCGTCGACGACATTTTTGAAGAGTGTTCGGATGGTGGAGAGTGAGGGGGGGAGTGAGTAGCGGTTGGCATGGAGGGAGGGCGGGGATGGGGGAGGCTTTGGGGCTTCCACTAATGGTCTGTCCTGAGAAGAACTACGTGTCCAGATACCCCGCCGGCAAGCGACGGCTCACGCAACGAGGTTTGCGCATTTAGGGAGTACTACGACAGGCCACCCCTTCGGGGTCGAGTAGTTCCAGCCCCAAATCCTCCCCTATCCCCTTCGCGGGTTACAGCAGGACTTTCTGTTTGCGGAATCTTCTGGGTATTTATGTTAGCCGCCCTTACTTAAGCCTCCCTCTGGTTTTCATTGCGGATAGGCAAGGCGGGTGGTAGAATAAAGGGGTTAGAATGTATTGGCGGGATGAGCAGGGATGTGGAAGTGTCAACATAGTGAGGAGAGTTTTCCATGAATTTACCACAGTTTTTGAATCAGGTGGATGAAGCTACACAAGGGATGTCAAAGGATGATTTGACAAAATTCATTCATCAACATGCCCGTACGCTCGTGGAATGTGAGCGAAGCGATTTCTTGTCGGCATTAAAAATGTGTGCCGGGAAAACGTCGGGAGAAACGAGCGTGAAAACGATACTTCAGGAAGAAGCAAAGGATATCCGTGAGGAAGTGGGGCAGAGCCTGGAGACACTGCAGCAGATTTATGACGGAAAATTTTATATTATTGGAAATTTAAACGAGGAATACGATGATTGGTATAACAGCGATGCAGATGAATTCCTGTTTGAGGACCCGCAGAAGGTACTGCCTATAGTTCAAGATGCCTGCGGGATGGTTCTTCGTTGCATGGACAGAGAGCTTTACACAGAGGCCTGTCATCTGGCAGAATCTCTTTTATCCTTGAGGATTCCTGTGAAAGGGGATTATGCGGAATATGGGTATGATGATGCTCTGTCGCTGCAAGATTTGGACTCTTATGATCTGATATCCATTGACCTCAAGAAATGGATGTATGCGGTGCTTTTGGCGGCCTACATTTCCCATCGGATGGAGGAACGCCCGGAGATCCTGTATTCCTTGATGGAGCAATCCGGGTCGGGCATTTCCATGAAGGAGTTGATTCAAGAACATGGGGAGGCACTTGACGGTTTGGAGGAATTTCTTCCTTTGTGGATTGACTATCTGGGGCGGCAGGAGGAAGGCGATGTTGAAAAGTTGCTGGTGGATGCAGTTTCCTTGATGCCCTGCCCGGAGCCGGTCATGGAAGCGGCAAAGAAATACGCGCAAATTCATCCGATAATCTATGAGCAGGTTTTGAAGATAAAGATGGGCGGGCTTGGGGATGAGGAATGGTATGCCCTGGGCCGGGAAGCCATGGGAACGATTTCAGAGCAGTATAGGATTCGTGGCAGGATTGCTCTTTTGACAGCAGCATGTGCTTTGCGGTTGGGGCAGAGGGAAGGTGCGGAGAATTGCTGGCTGGAGGCTTTTCGCTCCGATACGAAGCCCTTGCAGTATTTGCGTATGGCTGCTGAGTGTCAGGATTTCTCCCAATATCGGGAGGAGATGCAGAAGATTTTCCAATCGCTTGCGGCTAAGGAAAAAGCAAATGCGTATGGAATGGGTGCACACAGTAGAGAACTTCAAGAGAACTCGCTGGACAGAAACGATTACTATTTTCTGCTCTTTTTGGACGGCCAGTTTGAGGAGGTTGTGAATGGGGCGATGCAGACAAAGGAAGCCCTTGGATGGTCCCCCACCTTCATGAAGCAGGGGATGGCTCTGTTCCTTCTTTATCTTCTTTGTGAAGATGATGAACTGGGGCAGGGATGCCACAGGATGTGCGAGAGTGTCTTTGGGATGCTGCATATCGGTGGATATAGCTACGAAGAAGGTTTTGCGCATTCTGCCGCAGCAGACGGTTTTCCCTTTTGGGAGTATTTTTGCAAATGGAGAAAACAAACCCCAATGGAAGACTGGTTCCAGGAAAGGATTCTCTCGGAATTGGAACGTTGGATTTCCGTTAGGACAGAGAGTATTGTGAGAGGACAGCATCGCAGGCAGTATGGCGAATGCGCGGCATTTATTGCTGCTTTGGGCGAGGTGAAGGCATCGCGAGGGGAGCCAGGTGCAAAGGCCAGGATTTTCGAGGAATACCGTGAGCGATATCCGCGTCATCGCGCATTTCATGAGGAGTTGAGGAGCGTTGGCATGACAAGGGGAAGATCCAGACGATGATAAACACTTTATTCGCCATGAAACGCCGCTATTCCTGCTTTGGGAGCATTTTGCTTAGGTTGCCTTGCCAAAAATCTCAAACCTCAAAATTTCTAATTTTTGCGGTTTGGGAAAAATAGCACCGCAAAAAACGGATTTTTTGCGGTGTAAGAGGCGGCTGCATGTAATGAACGTGTAGCCGCCTTTTTATGTTTCAGCGCCAATTTTCTTGCAGGAGCTGATAAGCAAGGCATGTATACATATGTGTCGTAGCGTAAAAGACAGGATGTCGATTAAAATTGGGGCAGGTGTGTGCAGTGATACATCCGTTATTTTGGTAACGATGAAACCAATAAAATAGCCGCTCTTCGTCATTTTAGAAGAGCGGCTCCCGTCACAGTCTTGATAGGGCTTGCCGTATTTCGCTTTACATGCCTGAAATGTTCTTTACCTTCCATCCAGTCCATATTGTCGTCTTGCTTGTGCTTGATACACTCGAAAAGCACGCCAAGCTCCGTGTGGAAATTGCCGAAGTCTTCAATTTTGTTTAACAGTTCCTTGTTTTCCACAGTCAGCATCTCGTGGAGGGTGAGAGGACCGTCCTAAGGTTCCGTGCTGAGGCTGATGATTAAATATGCTTATATCTTACCATGTAAAACTTCAGTCTCAAGAGGTAGCGCGGCACACTTATTATCCAGGCTTGTCCATCTGCCTGGAATTCCTATCAGCAGGGAGTGGGAATTCCCCATTGGGCAGCGAAGCATACTGCGAGTGGCTTTTCATTGCGGAGAGGCGAGGGGAATGGTAAAATAGAAGGGTTAGAAATGTACGGGATGTGATTTTGGAGGGAGGAGGGATATCGATAATGAATCAGCCTTTGATGATGTATCTTTTGGGCAGGGCATCGGTTGTCATGACTGCGTCACTGCTGCTGCCGCTGGCCCGCTGTGCCTATGACGGATGGGTGGGGGCCGGTGCCTTTTTGGTGTCCTTCCTGCTCATGGGAGGAGCTTCTGCGGTGCTCGTCATTGAGGGGCGGGTGCACAAGCGGCAGCTTTCCGTCAAGGATGCGGCGCAGTTCATGTTCCTTTTTTGGATGTGGCTTGCCTTTTTTGGCATGCTGCCCTTTCTCTGCTCCGGCCAGATGGGGCTGATATCGGCGCTGTTCGAGTCGGTGTCGGCGGTGACGACAACCGGGGTGAGCCTGCTGCCCGCAGAAGCCCCTTATGTGATGTGGTTTTGGCGGGGCGTGCTTTCCTGGCTGGGGGGCGCCGCCTTTCTCGTGACCTTTGTGACGGTGTTTCCACAGGTCAGCGGCTGTTTTGGCATGACGCTGGCTTTTCGGCGCAGCATGTTTTTCAGCTCCATGCTGAAGCCTATGGATCATCTGTCGGTTCAGATTCTCGGGGTCTATGCATGCATCACGCTCCTTTCCGGCATTCTTTATGCCCTTTCGGGGCTGGAAGGGCTGGATCCTCTTTTGGCCGCGATGCTCACAACCTCGACTACCGGAGGAAAGGATGTCTTCAATTGGTTTGGCGAGGACGGGAATCCCTGGCCGGAATGCACGGCGGCTCTCACGATGCTGCTGGTCTGCGGAAATCTCCTGCGGTACTGGCGCACCTTTCAGCGGCGGGAGTTTGGGGATTACTATGGGAATGCGGAGATGAAATTCTTTTTGTCCACGGTGGCGGTCTTTGGCGGATTCATGACAATGCACCTCTGGAGCAGCGGGTTGTATGACTTCCCGGCGAGCATGCGGCAGGCATTTTTCCATGTGCTGTCCTTTGCCAGCACCACGGGCTTTTCCTCCTCCATCATTTCACAATGGCCGGATTCGGAGAGGTTCTTTCTTTTCCTGCTGGCATTCGTGGGCGGCTGCATGGGTTCCCCCACGGGGGGGCTCAAGGCCATGCGGCTCATTGTGCTGTTCAAGCTGGTGGCGATTGAGGTGCGGCGGACACTTCATCCCCATATGATTGCCAATGTGGTGGTGGGGCAGGAGTCTGTTCCCGCGAAGATCATGGGACGCATCCTGAGTTTTTTCTTTCTTTACATGGCATCGTTTTTCCTTTTTGTTCTCGTGCTTTCCCTTTCCGGAAGCTCCTTGTCGGAGGCTGTCGGCATGGCCGCTTCGGGGTTCACGAGTCTCGGTTCCTCCATGGGGTTGATTGGCAAGGGGGCCTTCCTGGCCATGCCGGATGCCATCAAGATATTCGCCTGTCTGTTCATGCTCCTTGCCCGGATGGAGATTTTCGCCTTCCTGTTGCTTGGGCAGCTTTATTTTGGCGAGGTTCGGAAGAAATGGTAGGAGGTGCAGCGTGAATTTCAATCTGATTGCCGCCATTTTGAGCACCATGTCCCTGACCGCCGGGGCGGCACTTGCAGCGCCCTTCCTTTTGGCAGTCTATTATGGGGAGCCCATGGGAGGGGCAGATTTCCTGTTGGTCATGCTCATTTGCCTCATCATTTCCTTTGAGTTCAAGCGGCGGGGGAGGAACCTGAACCCTGAGACGACATCCCTTGTCGTGCGGGAAGGCATCGCCATCACGGGCCTCGGCTGGATATTGATGTCCCTTCTGGGAATGCTTCCCTATCTTTTCAGCGGGTACATGACGCCCCTGGACTGTTTCGTGGAGTCCGTGTCCGGTTTTTCCGGTACGGGAGCAACGGTCATTGAGGACGTGGAGGTGCTGCCCCGCAGCATGCTTCTTTGGCGGAGCCTGACGAACTGGATCGGGGGACTGGGCATCATCGTCATCTTCATGGCCATCCTGCCGCAGATGGGGCGGAGTGCCATGTACATGTTCCGGGCGGAATCCTCCGGGCCCACGAAGGACAGGCAGCTCCCTCGCATACGGGATAATGCCAAGGCACTTTTTTTCATCTATGTGGCGTTTACAGCGGCCTGTGTCCTGGCCTATATGCTCTGCGGGCTGGGATGGTTCAGTGCCCTGAACCATGGGCTGACCACCATTGCCACGGGCGGCTTCTCCATCTACAATGACGGCGTCAACGTGTACAACAATCCGGCACTGGAGATCTGCATGGTGTTTTTCATGCTCCTGTCCAGCGGCAGTTTTGCCATGTATGTGGTGGCCTGGCGGAAGGGCTGGCGTGTCATCCGGCAAAATACGGAGTTCCGCGTGTATCTCATATTGAATGTGGTTGCCGTACTGTTCATCATTTCCGATCTCTTGATTGAGATGGGGATGGGGATTCTGGATGCTTTGCGCTACACCGTTTTCCACGTGGCATCCATATCCTCCACAACGGCTTTCGTGACCTACGATTTCGACTCCTGGCCGGCATTTTCCAAGGGAATCCTGCTCCTTCTGATGTTCATGGGAGGGTGTGCCGGCTCCACGGCAGGCGGGCTCAAGATTTCACGCATGGTCCTTTTGGTGAAGATGCTCCATTCCATCGTTCAGCAGAAACTGCATCCCCAGATGGTCTACCAAGTGAAGATGAACGGGCAGGTGGTTCCCGAGGAGGTGCTCTTCTCCGCGGCCCGTTTCTTCTTCGCCTACGTGATGGTGGATATCATCTTTGCCGCATTCATGATCTTCGACGGAATCCCCATGGTGGAGGCCGTCAGCGTGGCGGTGTCCACGCTGGGAAGCGTGGGGCCGGGGTTCGGGCTGGAAGGAGCCATGAGCACCTATGCGCTGCTCCCGCCGGCCAGCAAGGCATTCGCCTGTATTGTCATGTTCCTGGGAAGGTTGGAAATATTTACGGTCATCGCCCTCTTCACGCCGGAATTCTGGCGCAGGAGGAAGGGATGGTGACCTCTGTGGAGGCCATCCTCACTCCAGCAGTTCCCCCATTCTCTTCCAGATAGTCTTCAATCTCTGCAGACTTCAGATGGCCCGTGGGCTTTCCCTTCTCCATAGGCAGGGGATTATCCATCGGGATATCAAGCCTTCCAACCTGTTGGTGGAAAAGGATGGAACCCTCCGCTTGATAGACTTTGATGCTGTCCGCCATGTGAAGGAAGGGGCCGGAGAGGACATCACCCGTCTGGGCACCAAGGGTTACGCTCCGCCGGAGCAGTTCGGCTATGGCCAAACCGATGCACGAAGCGACATCTACGCACTGGGCATGACCTTTAAGCACCTCCTGCCCGCGGATTACGCAGGGTTCCTGCGTCCCGTCCTGCGCAAATGCACTGCCATGGATCCCGGGGACCGCTATCAGTCCATGGGGGAACTGGCTGAAAGTGTCAGGCGTCGCCAACTGTTGCAAAAGATTCGCTTGCCTCTTGCAGCCGTTCTTTGTTTGGGGTTGCCGGTTCTGGCCGTTCACTTCCATACGCTTGGGACGACGATTCCCAATGAAAACCCGCCGATAGAAGAAAACCTGGGTGAAACCCTCCAGCCTGTCCCCGGACAAGAAACTCCCGGCCAATCGGGACCGCAAACCGGAGCCAATGCTTTGCCTCCCTCCCTTGCTGCGGAAAGCTCACCGGCAGATGCTCCCCTTGCCCCACAGCAAACAACCATACAGCCTCAGAGTCCCGGCATTGCCGCTGCGCCTGCCGCAGAGAGCACAGCCTCCCCTGAAGTCCCCCGGGCAAACACTCCTCTGCCTTCTACAGAAAGCACCCCCAGGGGGCAGACTACCTCCAGCCTCATCTGGAACGGCATCCCCGTGGGCGGGGATGCCAGCCTTCCCTTGGGTATCACCCCTGCCCAATGGCAGTCGGGAACCGCCGACCTTGTTATCAGCAATGGCAGCAATCTTCCCAGGGAAAGCAGCAGCGTAAAGATCGTCTACTCCAGCAATTACGGAAATAAGCTCACCGCCCAGGAGAACCTCCCATACCTCGAACCCGGCCAGTCAACCCGGCTCTCCATCCCCTGCGGCGCGGTTTTCCCCATAGAAGATGCGAGCAGAAGGATCTGGGTGCAGATCTATCTGGAAAGGAGCAATGTGCCGGATCAGGAAAGATACTGGTGCCTCCAATTTGAGATGGCGGGAGAAGGGAAATAGAATATTTGTCACGCAAATTGTCCCCACAGCATAACAAAAGCTGTGGGGACTTTGCTATAATGATAAAAACAGCCCTCCTTTATTATTTTGGATGTGCTTATTCAAACACATCCTTGACCATGATTTCCAAGTCATCATACAAGCTTATTTTCAAGGAAAGCTGCTGCTCAGCCCGTTCGTTTTCTGTAAGGGCTGCCCAGTCTTCTTCGTCGAAATTATGGTAGATATTGTCCAACTGATATTTTCCGTCATGGAGAAGGTAGACCTCAATGGACTCGTCCTTTGGGTTTATCAGCCAGTATTCCTTGACGCCATAGCGTTCATAGATTTCCTTTTTCACAGTTATGTCACGGCGCTTGCTGCTGGGAGAGAGAACTTCCACGATGAAATCCGGGGCACCCTGAATAAAATTCTTTTTGATTTTTTCCCTGTCGCAGATCACCAAAAGATCAGGGATGAGGTGATTTTCCTCATCGAAGACCACCTCTGCTTCTGTGAATACTTGACAGCGTTTGCCTCGGAGAAAATTCCAGAGGATGGCAGACAGGTTCCGCTGGATAGCGATATGACGGATGGTGGCTGGGCTCATAGCATATTCTTTGTCGTGGATGCGTTCGATTTTTTGATAATCTAATAGGGCTTTCATGACGAGGCCTCGTTTTCTTGAGTTTTCTTATATTTCCTCAATGGCAGCTTGTGTTTCTTGATTGGGATAAAACGGCAATAGCAAAGTGCAAATACAAAGCAAAGCATTTTGCTAGTTGAATCTCAAAATATGATGCTATCCGCTGTCGATTGTGAGAAAAAGATAGATGAATGGAGTGAGAAGAATGGTATAAATAATAAGGGGGCTTCACGAACAACGGTGGCAGACTTTTCGCTTGTCGCCATTGGTTACAGAGACGTATCCATCATGTTTTCAAGTTGTTTACGAAGTTCCGGTATGCGTTTTGTCAAGGTTTCCCAGACGATTTTTAAGTCGATTTTTTCGTATTCGTGAGCGTAAAGGTTTCGCATTGCTCGAATTGCGTGCCAAGGAATTTGGGGATTTTTTTCGATAAATTCATCGGAAAGGCGATGGACCAGCTCGCCAATTTGCATAATGCACATATTGCAAGCGTATTGAAACATTGTATCGCTTTTGTAGTTTTCAAAATCATACCCGCAACGTTCTGTAAAAGACTCTGCATCTTTACAATATTCAACCATCTTTTTCAAGGTGTCATGATTGCGATTTTGATCGTTCATAAAGTACCACCTCGTCATTTTGAATCAAGCGGCAAAACTCCTGATCGGAAATTTCGCTGGTAACTATGTCAACATGGCAGCCAAAAGTCTGCTCAAAATCCAGCACAAGAGAAAAATATTTTATCAAATCCGTAACCTTTCCCTTGTGAATAAAGAAGTCAATATCGCTTTTCTCGGTAGCCTCGCCTCTCGCATAAGAGCCGAAAAGCGAAAGACGGTCTACGCCGTGCTTCATGGCGATAGGAACGGACTTTTCCCGAATTTCGTTCAGCGTCAGCCCCATTACTATTCCCCCTTTTTGTGCGTGATATGGGTTTCATCAGTTATAACTGATAAAACTCTTTTGCTATATGAACATGCACAGGCTCTAACGGTTCATTTTCATTGAGCCAGAAATATATTGCATATCCCAAGAAATCTACTAACGCTTTAGGCACAAATTTCACCTCTTGCCATTCTCCA
>JAFSWY010000316.1 GCA_017444295.1 Selenomonadaceae bacterium
AACCACGTTCCGCTATGCCGATTCTGTCCCGCTCTGTCAAGAGGGTTATGCCAGCAAGGGCTTGCAAGCCTCTGCCAATTTGTCCTTTGCCGCCTGTGCCTCGGCAAGATCCTTGCCAAGGGTCGTGAAATACGTCTTGATCTTCGGCTCGGTGCCGGAAGGACGAACCACGACGGTGGAACCGTCCTCCAAGGAGTAAATCAGGACATTCGCCTTCGGCAGTCCCGTGGTCTCGGGCTGGTTGTAATCGAGGGCCTTCACAACCTTCTTGCCTGCGAATTCCGTCGGCGGCTCCTTCCTGAGCTTCTCCATGATGCCCGCCATCTTGTCCATGCCGGAAAGACCGGGGAACTCGAAGGAATCCACCTTGTTGAGATACCTGCCGTACTGCTGGTAGATCTCCTCCAGACGCTTCTTGATGGAGGAACCAATGGAACGGTAGTAGGCCGCCATCTCGCAAATCAGCATGGAGGCGATGACCGCATCCTTGTCCCGCACATAAGGACCGGCAAGATAGCCGTAGCTTTCCTCAAAGCCGAAGATGAAGCGCTCCTCCTCGCCCTTTCCTTCCAGCTGGAGGATCTGGTCGCCAATCCACTTGAAACCCGTCAGGACCTGGCGAAGCTCCACGCCGTAATGCTCCGCCACCTTCACGGCAAGGGGAGTCGAGACGATGGACATCACCGCAATGGGATCCTTGGGCATGGTGCCCTTTTCCTTGCGGCCCTGGCAGATGTAATCGAGAAGCAGGACGCCCATCTCGTTGCCGGACACCAGCTCGTAGGATCCATCGGGGCATTTCATGGCGATGCCCACGCGGTCAGCGTCGGGGTCGGTGGCCAGCATGAGATCGGCCTGGGTCTCCTTGGCAAGCTCCAGTCCCTTCTCCAAGGCTGCGAAAATCTCGGGGTTCGGGTAGGAACAGGTGGTGAAATAGCCGTTGGGATACGCCTGCTCGGGAACAATGGTAATGTCCGTGATGCCGATATCCTTGAGGACACGGGTAACGGGAACCAGCCCCGTACCGTTGAGGGGCGAGTAGACCAGCTTGAGCCCCGCCGTCTTGCAAAGCCCCGGACGAACCTGGCGCTTCTCGATGGCCTCATAGAAGGCATCCTTGCAATCGTCGCCCACGAACTTGATAAGCCCCTTCTCCACGCCCTCGGCAAAGCTCATGTACTTCGCGCCCGTGAGGACATCCGTCTTCTGGATGGCATCGTAGACAACAGCTGCCGCATCATCCGTCATCTGGCAGCCATCCGGCCCGTAGGCCTTGTAGCCGTTGTATTTCGCAGGATTGTGGGAGGCCGTCACCATGATGCCTGCATTACACTTGTAGTAACGCGTCGCAAAGGAGAGCGCCGGGACCGGCATGAGCTCATCGTAGATGCGCACATGGATGCCGTTGGCAGCGAGAACCCCCGCTGCATCACGGGCAAAATTCCAGCCCTTCAAGCGGCTGTCATAGCTGATGGCAACGGTCTGCGTTCCGCCCTGGGTCCTCACCCAGTCCGCCACCCCCTGGGTCGCCTGGCGGACCACCCAGATGTTCATGCGGTTCGTTCCTGCGCCCAGGGTTCCCCGAAGCCCTGCCGTGCCGAATTTCAGCGCCACCGCAAACCGGTCCTTGATGGCCTCATCGTCGCCCTTGATATCGAGGAGTTCCTTGTTCAGGTCAAAATCCACCAGATCGGCCTCGCACCAACGCTTGTAGTCGTCCAGATACATGTAGTCCCCACCCTTTCTCTGTCGAGGAAACCGTTCGGTTCAAAGAATCAAACCGTCCTGTTCCCGATTGAATTGACTTGCTTTTAGTGTACCGATTTTTTGGGGAACTGTCAAGACAACCTACAGAAAATGCCTAATTTTTCCTCAATTCTCTTTTTCGTTTTCATCCGCCTTGCTGATATCCTCGTAGAAGCTGTAGATGCCCTTGCCATGGGTCTTGCTGTAATAAAGCGCCGCATCGCTCTGCTGGATCAGCACCTCCAAGGAGACCTCCGAATCCTTCGCCATGGCAACACCAATGCTCATGGAAAGTCCCATCAGGCACTCGTCCAGCTGGAAAAACTCCTTCGCCGACTTCATGAAGGCATCCAAGCGCTCCATGATTTCCTCCCGGTTGAACATGCCAAGGATGGCCACAATGAACTCATCCCCACCAAGACGCGTGATGAAATCCTTTGGGAAGGCCAGCCGCAACAGCTCCGCCACGCCGAGCAGCGCGGCATCCCCGGAATAATGGCCGTAAGTGTCATTGAGCTGCTTGAAATGGTCGAGATCGATATAGCAGACCGTCATGCCCATTCCCTTACGGTGTTCCTCGATGTACTCATAGAAATAACGCCGGTTGAAAAGCCCCGTGAGCGCATCCGTGCGTGCCAGATGCAGGATCTTGTCCTGCGCCTCCTTTTCCCGCGTCACATCGTGGGCCAGACCGATGGTGCCGATCACGTCACCTTCCTCATCGTAAATCGGCGTCTTCCATACCTTGAGTTGGCAGATGCCCCGCTTGGCATGGCGAATCTCCTCCTCAAAATAGCAGGTATGCCTTGCCTCGGCAACAGCAAGTTCCGATCTGTGGCAGACAGCCTCCCCATGTTTTGCATCGTCATCAAAGGTTCCCCAGATGTAGCTATGGAATTTCCCCGTGACATCCTCCCTGCTCTTGTCCACCGCCTCACAAAAGGCCCGGTTCAACTTGAGATGGCATCCCGGCATGTCCTTGAACCAGATGAGATCCGGTGTCATGTCAATCAAGGTATCAAGATACTGCCGATGAAGCGCATCATCCTTCTCCGCCTTGATCTTCCTCTGCAAACGCCCCACTTCATACCGTGCCAGTGCTGCCGTGAGAGGACAGGGCCATATCTCGTCAAAACGGCCGATGGTTTCTGCATCCAATCCCTCTGCATGGTCGGCGCAAAGGACAAACCTCGCATGCACACCAAAGACCTCCCGAAGCCTGTCCCATTCCCAATCCACATGATCGTCCAGGATAACAAAGGTATTCCTGTGGTATTCCGCCTCATCCGAAACGGCCTCAAGGGAAGGAAAAGCTGTCACCTCATGGTAAAACCGCTCCAACGGCTTCAATTCCCTGACAGCGGAAACGGCCTCCTCCTCCAGCCCTACCAAAACAATGCTCAACCAATATCGATACACAGGAAATCCCTCCATCGCCCATCAAATGTATCATTAATAATCATCATAACGCAATTGCTCAAGTTTTGCCATAGGCAAAATACTCCAATTATCGTTTCCTTCCTAATGGAGCACTGTCCAGGGAATAGTGCTTCCTCATGTGGTTCCTCGTCATGAAAAACGCCACCATAAGAGGCACGCAGGAGCCAATCCATGCCATGGGATTCGCCATGCAGGCGCCGGGATAGTCCAGCCATTCCACGAGGAAAATCGCGGCAACAGCACGCATGATGAGTTCCATGATGCCGGCAATCGTGGGAACCATGCTCTTTCCAAGCCCCTGCAGCGTAAACCGAAAAATGAAGAGCAAGGCCAGGATCCAATAGCAGACACCGTTCACCACAAAGTAGGTCTGACCGTACTCAACGACCTGCTGCTGCCCCTCTCCCACGAAAAGCTGCATGATGTCCGACCCGAAGAAGATGATGGCTGCCCCTGCCACAATGCTGAAGCTCACGGACATATAGACGCACTTCTTCACGCCTTCCTCAATGCGGGCAAATTTCCGGGCGCCGTAATTCTGTGCCGTATAGGCTGCCATGGCCATGCCAAAGGACATCATGGGCATCAGTGCGACGGAGTCCACCTTTTGGGAGGCGGCATAGGCTGCCACTGCCACAGGCCCAAGATTGTTGAGCGCCACCTGCAGAATGACCGCGCCGATGGCGATAATGGAGGACTGGAACCCCATGGGGAGGCCGATCTTGAGATGCTCTGCCACAACCTTGCGGTCCATTTTCCAATCCTCCCAGCGGGTATGCATGGCCGGCACCTTTTTCTTGATATAGAAAAAACAGAGCACATTCCCAAGGAACCATGCCACCAGTGTGGCAATCGCGGCTCCCGGAATCCCCCAGCCCAACACAAGGATGGCCACAGGCTCCAGAAGGATATTGATGACGAGCATTGCTGCAATGATCACGGTGGGCATGCGGCTGTCACCCAGGGCGCGCAAAATATTCGTCTGCATCTGGATGAACACAAAAGTGCCGATTCCTCCGTAAATGATGCTGATAAAATCATAGGCTCCCTGCAGGATTTCCGGCGGGGTCTGCATCCAGACAAGAAATGTGCGGCAAAGAGCCACACCAAGAACCGTCAGGACCACAGAAGCCGCAAGACTCAGCACCATACAGGTCGCCACGCTCTGACGAACGCCCTTCCTGTCCCTTGCGCCGAACCTCTGCCCCGTGTAAATGGAAAGTCCCGAGGTCAACCCTATGACGAACCCCAGCATCAGGAACATCAGGCTCCCCGTGCAGCCCACCGCCGCCAAAGCCTCCACTCCCAGAATCCTGCCCACAATCAAGGTATCCACAAAGGCATAGAGTTGGTGGAACACATTCCCTGCCAGAAGCGGCAAGGTGAAGAACAGGATCAGCCGTGCCGGATCCCCTTCCGTCAAATTCTTTGTCATAACATCTATCTCCCGGTATACTTTGTCACCAATGTGCGAAGCGTCTCCTGCAGCACCGTCACATTGTCGAGAAGCGCCTCCGTCTGCGGGCGCAGCTTCGTATAGTGGAACACTGGATGATGGCTCACCATGTAGTCCGTAGGATACGGCACCACAGGAACCCCCACCGTCTCGAAATTCAGCACCGCCCGCTTCATATGAAATGCCGAGGTCACGAGAATCGGCTGGCGAAAGCCCTGCTCCTCAAGGATTTCCGCGGAAAAACGGGCATTCTGTGTCGTGTTGACACTTTTTGCTTCCACTAATATGTCCTTTTCAGGCACCCCGAGGCTCACGAGCACACGACGTGCAATCTCCGCCTCGGCGCCGCTGTCGGAATAGACCTGCCCTCCGGAGAGCAGGATCGGCACCTGAAGCATGCGGTAAAGGCGCACGGTGGCAAGCAGGCGGTTTGCCGGGCTGGAGCAAAGGGAGCCTGTGCCATCCACGTCCGGGGAATCCGGCATCGCACCGCCTCCCAGCATGATGATGACATCCCCTTTGGGCTCCTTCGGCGGCTCATAGGCCGACTCCAGACTGCCCATCAAACGATCCGCCACAAATCCCGTGCAGAGCAGATAAAAGACAAAGGTAACCCCGGCGATGACCGCCGCCAGCTTTTTTTCGCCGCGCTTCCTCCATGCGTACCATGCAATGGCAAAGAAGATGACAAGAAAGATCCCCGGCGGCAATACCCAGCTGGCACCAAATTTCAATAAATAAACCATATTCTCTGAAAACCTCACAAAAAAAGCGCAAATTCCCTTTTCGAAAAAAAGGAATCCCCGCAAACGCAACGAATTACTATAATATTATCATACCACATGCAACCGATCTTGTGAATGAAAAGAATTGCAAAAGGAGAGCGATACCATGGCATTCAT
>JAFSWY010000036.1 GCA_017444295.1 Selenomonadaceae bacterium
CCTGGAAAGCTGCTTCAATGTCTCGATGACAGGGGCAAGATAAGGGACTCCCCGGTATTGGTCGGCGCGGATGTCGTGGCAGATCTGCAGGATGTTCGGCATCCCGGTTGCATCACCGAAGGCCTTCACTCTCTGCCACTCTGTAAGCCCCTCCATGTCCATCGGGTCCCCCGGGACCTTGTTGGACACCCAGTAGGCATTCACGGCCCCATCCGCATCCACCTCCACGCCGCTTACAATGCGGTTGCCGTTCGGGGCCGTTGTTTCCACGGAAGAGAAGAACACGCCGCCCAATACCCCTGCATCCAACGGATTGGATATGCGGTTCCCCTCCAGAATCTGCAGGCGCAGGGAATACGGCATGTAGCTTTCCGGGGGCTTGCGCCGGAAGAGCGCAAAGGCATCCCCGTCCGTGAGGTATGCAGTATAGGCGATGTCCTGAAGGTCATAGAAGCTGTTCCGCTTGTAGATGTCCGCGAACTTGGAGCCCGCCCAAAGGTCGAACTCCGCAAGCGTCCTGCGCTCCCACGCCCTCGCCTCGCCGTCGGACAGCCCGAGGATCTTGTAGCGGATGCGCGGCGCGACCCGGAGCCCGGCCCCCACCGTGTGCATGGCACTGGTGGAGATGGCAGCCGCCCCGATGGGTGTGTTGATGGCCTGGTCTGCACTTCGCGCACGGAGCGTATTGAGGTTGGCATCGATATCCGTCTTGCTGGAGAGCTTTGTCGGATGCCACGCCTTCATGATGTTGCTGCTATGGGACGCAGCCCCTTCGCTGTACCCGCTGTTCTTCACCTGCGTGGGATTCTTGCCCCGCACGCTGCTTCTTTTCCTGCCCACGCATTCTCACCTCTCATCCATCAATGAACACCACTCTCCGAACCGTGCCGCTGCGGTCCGGCTCGCTGTCATCCAGCGTTGCACCGGCATCGAGAAGGTCGTCGATGGCCTTCCGTATCTCCGAAAGGTTCGCGCGCGTCAGCTGCCGGTTCCCGATGGTGTAGCTCTGCCCGGACAATACCTTCTGCTCCGCTTCGTAGTACCGCCTGAGCCTTTCGTTCTGTATTGGGTTTGCCATAACACCACCACCTTTCGCTACCAGATGTTTACCTGCTTCGACTTCGGCTTCCAGGCTTCACGCGCAGGAGCCTTCCTTGTCGGCTCATCCGTTCCTGCGCCTTCCGGATGCAGCAGGGAGAACTGCTTTTTCCAGTCGATGTTCAGGGACTTCATGCAGGCGAGATTGTAGACGCGCAAGTCCAACGGCTCGTTCCGGATCCCTGTGGTCGTCTCCCATATCTCCTTGATCTGCCCGCCTCGGATTACCTGCTTCTTATGCTCCGATATGATGCCCTTGAAGTACAGGTCATCATACCCGGCATCGTCGTTCTTTGGAAAATGGAAATACTGTGGCCCCGGCTCCTCAATGGCCAGGCGGTTCATTATCTGCTGCTTCCCGTCATCCACGCCAAGCATGACAAGAGCAATCCCAGAGACCTTTGCGCGGCCGATCTTGTGCAGGAGAGGGATGCCCGGGCCGCCCTGGCCCTTGATGGCGAATCTCTGCTTTGCAGCGTTCGTCCTGCAGTATTCGTATACCTGTGCGGTACTCAATCCGCCGGAATCAATGAAGGTGCGAGTGACCTTCAGCCCTGTCCCGTCAGTGAAACTATAGATCCGGTCAATCACATCGTCCAGCATCTCCCACGTCTTCGGCTGGTTCGGCTTGCCAAGGATGATGCCCTTCCTGATTCCCCAGCTTTCCTCCGCCATGCCCCAGCCACATATCTCATACTCCAGACGGTTCCCCTGGACATCCACGGAAGCAGTCAGAAGGAGCACGCCGTCCGGCAGGTCGGCAGGATACATCTCCCGCCGCCGGAGGAATATCTGCTCATCCGCAAACTCGCCGGGCTGCCGGTAAGGCTCCCCGAAGCGCGTATTCATGATGACCTGCTCCTGCGCCGGGTCTCCCTTCGCGTCCAGCCATTCCTTCATCACCTCTCCCCAGGTAAGCCACGGGGATGTGAAGCAGTTGACGAAGAAGGAGCGGACGCCATTGTGGAGAGCTTTCTGGTTCTGCGGCACATACCTCTGCCGCGCCTTTCTCATCTCGCTCTCGCTGAACATTGAGCCGCAGTCCGGGCATCTCCACTCCACGGAATGGATAATGACGGACTTGGTGCCGTTTTCATTCCGAAGTTCCTCCATATCCACCTTCATGTCAATGTATCTGAGAAGGTGGTACGTCTTGCAGTTCGGGCATTCATGCTGCCACTCTTCCTGCGTCCCGTTGGAATACTCCTCGGCGATGCGGCTGCTCCCCTCCACCGTGGGCGTGGAGAACAGGCCGGAGACGCGGTTCCAGAAGGTGGTCATTCGCTTTGATGCAAGCTCCACCGGGTCGCCCTCCGTCCCGGCCGACAGCGGGAAGCGGTCAACCTCATCGCAGAGAAGGACGCGAACAGGCCGGGATGCAAGACCGGCAGGCGAATTCGCACCACACATGATCAGACGCCCTCCGGGGAAAATCTTGGAGAGTATCGTGTTGTTGCTGTCCCGCGTTTTGACATCGAAGAAAAGATTGGTGAGGACCTTGGTGTCCCGGAGCATCGGCGCGATCCGGCTCTTGGAGAAATCCTCCGCCATGTCGATGGTGGGCTGCACCATCATGATGGCGCACGGGTCGAGATGGGCGAAGCGTCCGATGACATTGTTCATGATATCCCCTTTACCAATCATTTTGATACAGTGTAACGATGCACCCCCTATACTCGATTAACGATGAACCCCCTTGCACCCCCCTGCCTATCGTTAAGCGAGTATCGCTCGGAAGCCGCACGGGACAAGGCTTTCGCAAAAAGAGAAGGGGGTGCATTTGCACCCCCTCGACAGGGATTTTGAACACCGCTATTACTCGAAACCACTTTTTGCGATGTCACTTACCATGGCAATCATAATCATTCTTGTTTTTCTCGTATCGCTTCCAACCCTGCCAATACAAACAGCTTACACTCTTCCGGCAGGGACTTATCGTCATAGCGAATCGGCACAATTTCTCTTATTTCCTGCACTTCGCTGCGACCGATGAGCAGAAGCCACAAAAATGGCGCAACAACGCAGGTTAGAGCGCTGTGCAATTCGGGAGAATCAAAAGGGAAACCGGTGTAGGCACTCAAAATATCCATAATCAGTTTTAGTTTAGGTGCGGCAGACTCGCTTACTATCTGCTTCGCCAAAGGTGACGGAGAAACAATCTCTCGTACCCAGACACGAATCGCCCAATTTTCCTCGTCTTGTACCATTTTTGTTAAAATATCCAAAAAGAGGTGTATTTTCTCTTTGGCTGACCTCTCCGTCCCTGCCAGTACGTCAAGTTCCTCGGCGTTCAAAAGATATTGGTGGACACGACGCAGAACAGCAAGGTATAATCCTTCTCTGCCGCCAAAATGATAGTTGATGGCGGCCACATTCGCCTTGACAGTCTCGCAAATCTGCTTGCTCGTCGTTTTATCATAGCCTTGGCGGGCAATGAGCCTTCCCGCTGTTTCAATCAAAAGCTCCTTGGTAGCCGTCCCGTCTTCTCTTGCCTCCCGTGTGGGGGAATTTTTTTTCTCCATAATCTTTCTCCTAATATATACGATTCCTGAACAGCCATCCCGCCAAGGGCATAGTCAGCCCCGCTACAAGCAGCATGGGAATGAAATTTGCGGCCACATCCCATGCGCTCACTCCCTCCAAATAGATGCGCCGCACCGAATCCAGGGCAAAACGCATCGGATCGGCATACGTGATGATTTGGAGTGCCTCCGGCATGTTGTCCACGGGTGTTGCCAAGCCGGAGAGCAATACCATCGGCATGAGGAGCACAAAGCAATATACCATAACCTGCTGCATGGTTTCGCTGATGGCCGAAATGGAAAGTCCCAGCCCCGTACAGGAAAGCATAAAGACAAAAATCGTCAAATACATGGAAAAGAGATCTCCCGCCATAGGAATCTGAAACCAAAAACGGCAGATGGCGAGTACGATAGTCGATTGCAAAATACCAACCAGCATAGGGGCGACTGCCTTGCCAATCAAAATTTGTGTAGGGGAAAGAGGCGTCACCAAAAGTTGGTCAAATGTCCCTTGTTCCCGTTCTCTCGCCACGGACAGACCGCCGAGCATCAATACTTGCACCAAACTGAGCAGGGCAACCAAGGCGGGCAAAAAATTCCAGCGGGTTATGAGATTCGGATTGTACCGCGCGAGGGTTAAGAGACGCACAGAGTTCAAATTGAGATTGCGTACCGCATTGAACTCGCCCAC
Source organism: Selenomonadaceae bacterium (assembly GCA_017444295.1). Lineage (GTDB taxonomy): Bacteria > Bacillota > Negativicutes > Selenomonadales > Selenomonadaceae > UBA3796. The sequence continues at coordinate 4,312 of JAFSWY010000036.1, forward strand.
GATGCTGCCGATATATCCCCTTGCCAAGGAGGCGGTCATGGTGTTGCGACCATCGGTAATGACTTGGATGGATGTTTCCTTTCCCGACGAGAGGCGAGCGGCGAAGTCCTGCGGGATAGCAACCACCAACATAGCTTCGCCGGAGTCAATGCAGTCGGAGATTCCATTGGCATTGCTCAAGGTTCGCACCCGTTCAAAGGCTGTGCTACCGTCTATTTTAGCCGTAAGCTCGGCAGATTCCCTGCTATGACTCATGTCTAGGAGCGCATAAGGTACATGGTCGAGGTCATAGGTAGCCACATAGCCGAAAATCATGCTTTGCATAATGACCGGAACGATAAGAATCACTCGCGTCTTGGGGTCTTTCAAAGTAGAGAGCATTTCTTTTCGCACCATCCAGCATACTCTGCGCCAAAAGCTGCGCCATGATTCCATCATTCCACCCTCTTTTTCGTCATTTTAAGTGCCAACAGGAAAAACAGTAGCCCGTAGATTGCGAGTATTCCACAGTTTTTGCCGATAAGCACCCAGTTATCTCCCGCCAAAAACAGCGTTTTCAAAAGCTCCAGATAATAGGTAGGCGGCAGGAGGTGACCAATGGTGCTGACCCAATCGGGGACACTATGCAAATCGAAGATAAAACCCGAAAGCATGAGGGAGGGCAAAAATCCGACGATCAGGGCAATTTGGCAGGAAAGGAACTGGCTCTTGGTGGCCGAAGAAATCACCAGCCCAATACCTAAAGCTACGAAGAGATAAAGCACCGTCGCCAAAAACAGGACGGACAAAGAGCCATGCAGGGGAATGTTGTAGAGAAACCTTGCCGAAAGCAAACAAAGAAAAAAACCGAACATGGCAAGGATAAAATAGGTCAGCATTTTGGCCGCCAATAGTTCTGCAATCCGTACGGGCGTTACGAAAATTGACTCCAATGTGCCGCGCTCCCATTCACGCGCCATGACGAGCGCAGTGAGGAACACGCCTACCAAAGTCATGATGAGCATGATGAGTCCCGGCACGAAATACCATGTGCTGGAATTGGCATCGTTGAACCAAATTCGGCTTTCCACGGTCACTATGCCGTGAGAGGCATGACCTTCATAAAGGCTCGCATTAATTGCCTGTATGCCGGATTCTACATAGCCTTTGACGGAGTTTGCCGTCGTGGTGTCCACGCCGTACAAAATCAGTTGCATATCGGCATTGCGGTGGGCAATGTCGGCGGCAAAATTGGGCGGAATCACAAGGATGGCATTCACCTCTCGCTCCTTCATCAGTTTTTCCCCTTCGGTAAAGGAGGTGACGTAGCGCGGTGAAAAATAGTCTGAGCCATCCAAAAAACTCACAGATTGCTGTGCCGTAGGCGAGGCATCGGAAAGAACTACGGCGATGGGAACATTCTTAACATCAAGCGAGATGCCATAGCCCATAATCAGAATCAAGACGATGGGAAGAACCGCCCCAATCAGTATACTGCTTCTGTCGCGCTTTAGCTCCATGTATTCCTTGCGGGAAAGCGCCATGAGCCTACGCCAAATGTCCCTTACTTTTTCCGTCATGCCTGCTCACCCCCTTTGGCTCGTGCTTTTTCCACAATGCGGATGAACACTTCATTCATGGAAAGATTTTCCCCGCCGGTCGCCGCCCGTATTTCCTGCGGTGTGCCGATGGCCAAGAGTTTGCCTTGGTCTTGTATCATCATACGGTCGCAGTATTCCGCTTCCTCCATGAAATGAGTGGTGACAATAATCGTTGTTCCCCTGGCAGATAGGTCGGTGATTTGTCGCCAAAAATCCCGCCGCGCCAGCGGGTCAATGCCGCTGGTCGGCTCGTCGAGGAACAGGATTTGCGGTTCATGGAGAAGTGCCGCCGCCATGGAGAGCCGCTGTTTGTAGCCGCCCGGAAGTTTTCCTGCCGCCGTTTTTTCTTGCTCACCCAAGTGAAATTCTCGCAGAACTTCGTCCATACGCTGTTGCAGTTTCTTTCCGTACAGACCATACGCACCACCGAAAAAGGATAGATTTTCCTCCACACTCAAATCCCCGTAAAGCGAGAATTTTTGCGCCACATAGCCGATATTGTTTCTCGCCTGTGTTCTTGCCGTGCGGAGATTCACTCCCGCCACGCTTAGGAACCCGCCGGAAATGGGCAAAAGCCCGCAGAGCATGCGAAATGTCGTGGTTTTGCCTGCGCCGTTGGGGCCCAAAAGCCCGAACACTTCTCCCTTATGCACCTCAAAAGAAGTTTTGTCCACGGCAACAAAATCACCGAATTTCCGCACCAGTTCCCGAACCTCGATATCCACATTATCGGAAACCGCATATTCCCGCTCCAAAGAAAGCGGCACAAAGTTCATGAGATGGTTTTCGTCCTCGCATTTATCCTCGTGCAAGAGAACCATGAAAGCATCCTCCAACCGCTCCTCTGCTGCGGTCATGGGCAACGGAATCTCTCTTTGGACATCGGACAAAGAGGCATTTTTACGGATGATAAAACGAACCTTCCCTGCCTCCGGCACAGCATCAACAATATGCTCCCGGTCGTCCAGCAATTTGCCTTGCAGGATTCGTGTGGGGATGTGTTTTTCCGTTTGCGTGAGAAAACATCTGCCCCGTGCAATCGCCTTGAGTTCCTGCGGAGAGCCATGCGCCAGAATACGCCCGCGATTCATCACATAGACGTGGCTACAAAGCTCGGCCTCGTCCATGTAGGCTGTGTTCACTATGACGCTCAATTTTTCTTCCCGTACCAGTTGCGTGAGAATTTCCCACAATTCCCGCCGGGAGAGCGGATCGACGCCAACCGTAGGCTCATCCAAGAGCAAAAGTTCCGGCGATCGTACCAAAGTGCAAGCCAAGCCCAATTTTTGCTTCATACCGCCGGATAGCTTCCCAGCCAATCGCTCGGTGAAAGCAGAAAGTCCCGTCATATCCAGCAGTTGGTCGAATCGTTTTTGGCGAACATCATTCTTCACGCCATGCAAATCGGCGTAAAGATTCATGTTTTCCGACACGGATAAATCTTCATACAGCCCAAATTTTTGCGGCATGTAGCTGATGCGTTCCTGTATCTCCTGCGCACGGCGTGACGCATCCAATCCCAAGACCGATAACTCGCCGGATGTGGGCAACATCAATCCCGCTACGAGGCGCATGAAGGTTGTTTTTCCTGCGCCGTCCGGCCCGATGATGGCTATGAGTGTCCCCTGCGACATAGAGAAATTCAGCGCATCCAAAGCACGGGCGATAAGTGTCCCATTCTTCGCCTTAAAATCTTTTGTAAGCTGCCGCGCTTGTACGATATGCGTTTCCATCCTTCCGTCCCTCAAAAATGTAGCCGCACGGTCGCTGGCATTCCCATGCGAAGCACGTTCCCCTCGTCCTCCACATAGATGCGCACCTCATAGAGAAGGGAAGTGCGCAGGTCGTCTGTCTGCACCGTTTTGGGCGTAAATTCGGCTGTAGAGGAAATATAGCCCACCTGTCCGGCAATGGACTTGTCCGGCAGGCTGTCGATGAATACTTCTGCTCCTTGTCCCTCGAATACATGGGCAAGGTCTGTCTCCTTCACATAAACCCGCACCCATTTCTTGTCATTGAGAGAGATTCGGAACACGGGAAGGCTTGGGGATGCCATATCCCCGACTTCCAATAGACGGGAGCGGATGACACCGTCCGTGGGTGCGACAAGTTCCATTTGCGAAAGCAGATATTCTTGGCGGGAAAGTTCCTGCCGCATAGCCGCAAGTGTCGCCTCCCCCTGAGCAATCTCCTCCGCTCTTGGGCCGTTCACAGCCTCAGCATAGGCTTCCTCTGCGGCAGCTGTCTCTGCCGCTCGAGATTGAGCCTCAAACACAGCGTTGTCCAACGCTTGCCTGCTAATGGCACCGGCGGCGAAGAGCTGCTCCTGTCGCTCTTTGATTCCTTGGGCATTCGTAGAGCTTGCCTTTAGTGAGTACAACTTCTCCTCTGCTTGGCGAATCTCTTCTGCCCTGGTTCCTTGATGCAGTAGCTGAACGGCATTTTCCTGTGCAGCAATCTCGGCTTTGTTCTTTTCAATGGTGATGAGTGCCTCCTGCGTGTCGAGCCGAGCCAATACCTGCCCTTTCTTTACGGCATCACCCTCCTCCACAAGAAGTTCTGCAATGCGGTCACTGCCGCGAAAGGCAAGGGAAACCTCCCGCACATCCACATTGCCGGAAAGCGTCAGTTCATGCGCCGACGCTTCACGTTCCTGCAATTCCGAATGACGGAAACAGAGATAGCCGCCAATCGCAGCCACGACCAACAGCAATGCCAATATGCCTTTTCTTTTGTCCATTTTCTACACGCTCCTCTGCATGAACACCTTGGCTGGTATTATTATATCAAATTAAAATTTGAATTTCAATAGAGAATAAAAAAATGCAGCAAAAACTGCATTTTTTATTGCATTATATGCTCAAATCCCCGTCCCATCCCGGAACACCACCGTCATGCAGCCATCCGCGCCCGCCGTCATATAGTCCACCATACAGCCCCACAGCCGCTCATCGAACTCCGCCACAGGCTCCTCCTGCGCCTCAAGCGTCCTGATGAACCCCGCCAACCTCTCGCTCTTGGCTGACCGCTGGGCGATGGTCTCCGTCACCTCGTCAAACCGTGCCTTGGCTTTCTCGTACCGCTCCACCAGCCCGTTGTAGCGTTTCTGGTATTCCTCCTGGTCTTGGGCAATTCTCGCATTCTCGGC
>JAFSWY010000037.1 GCA_017444295.1 Selenomonadaceae bacterium
ACGATGATTCCGTCCGCCTTGTAGTCCATGAGCCGTGTGTCATTGATGCTCAGGCCGAGATGCAGCATACGTGCCACCCCGCCCTTGGTAATGACCACGTCGTTAATGGCATTTCCGAGAAACCGTTCCTTCCCATCCTCGCCCTTCACATAGCCGGATAGAAGCAGCCGCTCCTCAATGCGGTAAGTACCCGCCAGGATCTTTGCCATTTTCGTTTCCAGCTCATCCGGCTCAATATCCGCCAGAAAGCCAAGGGTTCCAATATTGATGCCGCAGACAGGAACGCTTTTGGAGCCGACCCGGCGGCAGACACCGAGCAAGGTCCCGTCCCCTCCGATGCTGAGCGCCATGTCCATGGGAAGCTGTTCAATGCCTTCCCGTCCATAGGCCTTGCAGCCGAAGAAAATGGACTCATCCCTCGGAAGAACAAGCTCCACGGGCTTATCCTTGCAGAAATTCAGCAACCGGCCCAGCATCACATCGGCCTGCGCCTTGTTCACATTTGGAAAAACAGCAATCCTCTGCATAGTCCCTCCTAATGAGCTTAATAATTAATGATCCAGCGTGTCATGGGCATCGCCCACAACCCCTGCAATCCGCTCATCCGTTACCCCGTCCATGGCACTGTCGTCAAGGGAGAGATAGACCAGGTACTCGATGTTGCCCTCCGGTCCCTTGACAGGGGAATAGGTCAGAGCCATGGGAACAAGGTGATTGCCCCTGCAGAACCCCACGACCTCCCGAATGACCTCCTCATGCACAGCAGCATCCCTCACGACGCCCTTCTTGCCGACCTTTTCCTTCCCTGCCTCGAACTGCGGCTTGATGAGAGCAACAATCTCCCCGGAGGGCTTCAGGAGTCCTTTGACTGCCGGAAGCACCTTGACAAGGGAAATGAAAGCAACATCAATGGATGCAAAGTCCAGCACATCCTCCAGCATGTCTGCCGTCACATGGCGGATGTTCGTTCGCTCCATGTTCACGACGCGCTCATCGGTGCGGATCTTCCATGCCAGCTGTCCATATCCTACGTCAATGGCATAGACCTTCACTGCGCCATTCTGCAGCATGCAGTCCGTAAATCCCCCTGTGGAAGCGCCGATGTCCGCCGCTATCTTCCCCTGCAGGCCCACGCCGAACTCCTCCATGGCCTTGGCAAGCTTCAATCCTCCCCTGCTCACATAGGGGATGTCCTCTCCCAGAAGGCGGAGTCCCGCCGCTTCTTTCACAAGGGTTCCAGCCTTGTCGATCTTTTGCCCATCCACGAGCACCTGCCCCGCCATGATGACACGCTTTGCCCGTTCCCTGCTCGTCACAAGCCCGCGTTCCACCAAGAGGACATCCAAACGCTTTTTTGACATCTGTCTTTGCTCCACTCCACCCGTATTTACGCCTTTTCTGATTATAACAGATGTCGAAAATTACGACAAGCAAGTCATTCATCGCTTTCCTGTGGAGAAACTCCCTATATGCGACAATAGATATCTGCTCAACAGAAAACAGGCCGACAAGGACAAGATGCAGACACACAGGTACTTCAGATAGACACTGAGACCCATTCCCACAAAGGCCCATGCCGTGCAGAACAGGATGGGCATGTGCAGGTAGTACACCCCATAGGAGGTTGCCGCAAGATTTGACAGCACGGGATTCGTATGGTTCAGGAAACGATGGAAGCACCCCAGGAAAAAGAAAAGGGCAGACATGGCAAAGCTTCCCTGGCAAACCGCATTCACCCAAACCAGGGTTTCCGCCCCCAGCCCGCAATATGGGAGATAGAATTTCTGCCAAAGATAAAGGATTCCCGTCATTGCAAATGCCATGCCCCATCCGGCCGCCGACGGCACATAGCCTCCCTTTGTGAACCACTTCCATTTCCAGGCCAATGTGCCTGCAAAGAACACGAGAATATACATGGGAATCCTCACGGGCTGCAAAACGAGCAAATACCAATAGAAGGTCCATGTGTCCGGGTGCATATGGGAACTGATGATGCCAATACCCCCGATGGTCACGAGGAACATCAGGAAAAAGAATCTGACGGACGGCCTTCCAGCCTCCTGTCCCATCCGCAGGGAAGGCTTCAGCCACACCGCCAGTATCAGCAGGAAATACAGCGCCGTCAATGCCCCAAGATACCAATACTGCGCCTGTTCATACAAGGGTCCCCAGAACAGCGTGGTATAGAACTCATAAAAGCCCATCGGGGAATGGCGGCTGGCCAATATGATATAAGTGACCAACGGCGCAATGAAGATTGAACCGAACAGCCAGGGCAGGATGATGCGGATGAGCTTCTTTTTCCAGAATACCCCCATGCTATAGCGGGAAAGGGACATGAGCCCGAAATACCCTGACACGAAGAACATGACCGGCATGATGAAGATATCTGCCCAGCAAATAAAAACCGTGGCGGAAAATACAGGCTCCGCCGTGTCCACCACATACCACCATTCCGGAGCATATGCCATATAGCACATGGCAGCATGAAAAACCACCATGAGCCAGATGATGAACCATTTGAGATTGTCCAGGAAATACATCCTTTCGCTTTCCATAAAACAACACTCCCTCAACGATAATCCTCAATATTCTGAATCAATTTTATAAGTATATCGCATTTTCATGGATTTCTCAAGGACTCTGTCGAAACGTCAATTAGTATATTTTGCCGTTGGCAAAATCTGAACCCCCTCCGGGGGCTAGCTTCGCGTCGCAATGCGTTATGACAGGACAAGCCTGTCGAAACGTTAATTGGTATATTTTGCCGTTGGCAAAATCTGAACAATGCGTTAT
>JAFSWY010000317.1 GCA_017444295.1 Selenomonadaceae bacterium
CACCGCGCGGGTCTGCTGATTGGGAAAAGTGCCGATGATTTTAATCGAATAGGAAGTGTCATCCACGACAACCGTTTCCCCATCCTTCAGCTGTCAAGCTCCCTTGGGAGGTTTCAGCTTGCCCAGATCCATGACGTATGCGCTCAAATCGTCGATTTCCTTTGGCTCCTCGCCTTTCTCGATCTCGTACATCGCAATCGCTGCATCGAGCGCCGCCAAATCCGACTGCACCTTGGCCGTATTCGCCAGACTTGTCGCATTGGCAAATCTCGGCACGGCAAAGGATGCGATGATCCCCAAGATGTCACCGCTCTGATTTTGAGACAATCCGCCAACCTCGTTGCTATGAATTTGAGACAAATTGTTTGATATTGTTTCTACGCTCGATACGCCACTTCCACTGTCTTGCTGTCCCTTCTTGGACCGCCTCACTTTCTTAAACTCTGTGCCATCCTTTTCATCCCTGAGTCCTGTTTTATATATGAAGGTAATTTTATATGGATCAACTGTTCCATCATTCTTTATCTCCCCGATAATCACCCTTTCAATCACTGCCTCGAAAACCTCCGGATTAAACTCCCCAAAATCCTTCGGATTGTCTAAGACCTTGCGGATCTCTTCCATCCGCTGTTTCACTCCATCTTTACTCTGGGCTAGAATTTTATTTCCCTGATAAAAATCGCGCTCCAGATTGGCTATATCCTCGCTGAGTTGATGATATTTCGCTTTATACTCCAGCTCTCCAATCATGTCATCCACGCGCATATCTATGAGACGGTCACGTCTCCCTCGCATCGTATCCAATTCCTTCTTGATTTTATCAATCTTCGCGGCAATGTCATTTCCTGCCAGATACTCCTGCACATAGCCCGCAAGCTCCTCTATCACCTTCTCATTGTTCCTGCAAATAATTGCGTAGCTTTCAACGAACGCTTTCTCAATGGCCGCCTCGTCAACAACTTTACTGTGAGGACAGCTTTCCTTTCCCTTAAGGGCTTTCTGCATACATCCCCACTGGATTTTCTGATAGGGCGTATGCGCGTGTGCAATACGGCGCGTGTAGGTCGAACCGCAGAAAACACATTCAATCATTCCAGAAAAAACGTACTCTTTCGGTGCACTCATTCGATAGCCTATCGTCTTCGGTCTATGCCCATGCTCCGCACGTTTTTCCCGTATCTCCTGTGCCTTATCGAAGATCCTTCTTTCAATGATGGCAGGATGGTGGTCATGCACCAGATATTTACGCTGCTCCCCTTTGTTCGACAATCGCCGATGCGAAATCGGGTCAACCGTGAAGGATTTTCCCATCAGAAGATCGCCCGTATATTTTTCGTTCGTAAGGATGCGACGTATCGCGGAGGGAGACCATTTCGATCTCCCGTACTTGGTCTTCCACCCCAGCCGTTCCACCTCATGGGCAATCATGGAAGTGCCGATGCCCTCGATATACCTTTGGAAGATGTACTTGACAACCTCGGCTTCCTTTGCATTGACTACAATGGCCTTGTTTTTTTTGTCCAGGTCATAGCCCATGCAGCCATGAAACCCCACCATTTCTCCCCGCGACATCTTCATTTGAAGCCCTTTCTTGACATGGGAAGAAATATTCTCGACTTCCTGCTGGTAGACCGAACTCAAAACCGTAAGAAGCATTTCCCCTTCCATCGAGAGCGTATTGATATTTTCCTCCTCAAAATACACGGCCACCCCGCGATCCCTGAGCTTCCGCACATATTGAAGAACATCCAGCGTGTTCCTTGCAAACCTCGATATGGATTTGGTGATGATGAGGTCGATCCTGCCGTCCATGCAAGCATCGATCATTTGCAGGAAACTTTGGCGTTTTGCCGTCATTGTGCCGCTGATTCCTTCATCCGCATAGATACCAGCGAACGACCATCCCTTCTTCTTTTCAATCAGCGACTTGTAATAGGATACCTGCGACGCGTAACTGTACTTCTGATCTTCCAAATCGGTACTGACACGGCAATATGCGGCAGCGCGGAGCGTTTTGCGCCTGCTTTTTGCACTGCCCACATGCTGAAGAGAGCCGTCGGACTCAATCACTTCGACGTTTCCCAATACTATCCCCCCTTTTTATTTCTATTGCCCCATATCAGTATACCAGACTTAGAAACAAAAAATCAAGCGGAATAGTCAGAAAGTACACGGTACTTCTTCATGATGATTTTCTTGATGCCCCGCGCCTCCTCCAGCGTCACTTTCTTCTTCTTGACAAGCATCTGAAGCAGGACATTCAGATGCCCGTACCGCATCAAATCACGATTCTCCTCCTTCATATCGACTTCTCCCTCTGTCGGCTGTTTTGTCTTTCCTTCGTCCGCCTCTGCAGGCTTTCCTTGATGCAAGCCTTGGGCCTCCGTTTTGCGGACGGCTCCTTTGTGGACTGTTCCTTGGCTTCCTGCAAAATTTTCCTGTCAAACTTATTGTTCGCCTTGAAGACCTGCTCCATGTTGCGCTTGGAAACCCCGTCCTCCTGCATCAGAGCAGCCACGGATCGCTGGAACTTCTCCGGCGTGTCATTGGCGTAATCGCGGAGCGCAACGGCTGCGTAATAGGCATAAAGATGCTCCCCTGTCGCCTTGCTATCAGGACGCTGTGCCCTAGCTTCCTCGCGCAGATGCTCCATGTCTGGTCGGGAAAGCTCCGGCTCCTGCATCAACTCGTGGATACTGCCGGAATGCTTTCCTTGATAGCGAAACTGCTGGTAGATTGCCTCGCAAAGCTCCGCATTCTCCTGTTCCCTTGGGAATTCGGGAATGCCTGCAGGACACTGTTCCGCAAGCTGCCCGCGTCCCACTTCATAGCGAAGGCTTGCATATTCCTCCCCGTGATAGGAAAATCTCATTTCCTTGCAGTCTCCGCGCCGGAACCCATTCGATTCACTGCATTTCCTGCAGCATTCCGCATCATCCCGCTTCTCGCGCAGGAAATGCTCAACCGCAGCCATGCCGCGATACTCTTCCGTTACGGGCCGGTCATACGGATGCTCGATGCTTCCCCTGTTTTCGATACGCACAGCAAACCCGTCCAGGGCAGCAAGAGCCTTGGCCTGTTCCTGCGTGAAGCACATCTGGAGCTGATCGCCATAGCCATCGTGCAGAAGATCCTCCGGCATCTTGGCCGTCTCGATGACATAGCTTCCCTCCGATACACGGTTGAGCTGCCGAAGCTCCGGCGTGGAGGAGTGACGATAATCCAGATGGTCGGTGACAAGCCCGCTGTCGTCCCCGGCCTCCTTCACGGACAACACAAAGTCTCTTGGAAACTCCATCAGCGCCCCCGCCTTTTCTGCATCGCAGACATAACGGTAAACATTTGCCCGACGCTGGTTGATCTTCGCGATTTCTGGATGCTCTTTCAGATACGCCTGTTCCTCCCATTTCAGCCGGTTCAGTGCCTTGCTGCACTCGTTGCTCCGCTTCCTGCAGGTTTCAATCAGCTTCGATTCGCTCATAGGCGGGGCAACGACGCTATGGAGTCTCAAATAGCCCTCCCGAAGCTCCGCGTCCGCCAGCAGTTCCTTGCGGAAGCTGCTCAGTTTGTGGGAAAACGCTTCCTGCACATTCTGCTTGTTGCGAAGTTCCAGTGTGCCAAGTTTTAATGTCACAGCACCATGATCGTATTTTCCGCAGGTCAGGTAGATTTCCGTATAGTCCTTGATGTTCTCCCCGTGTTGGATGCGGTCAAACGCTTCTTTGTCAGCAGCATTGAGCTGCACAAGAAGCTCATAGGCTTTTTCTCCTTCCAGAAAATCCCCGCACTCATAAGGCTTTCCAGAAAAATCCTTCAGCGGCAGGCTGCTGTAAAGATAGGTGGCTGCAAGCCCAGCAAACGGGACATGCGGCTCCGTTTCGCGCACGGACGCGCTGCGCTGTGCCTCCCTCTGGTTGCGGCGCTCCCTGTCCTCCATCTCCTGCAGGAGATTGTTCGCCTGTTTCATGGAATAAAACAGGATCTTCGGATTGGATTCGATGCGGCGAAGCTCCTCGTCCGTGAAAAGAGGCTGGTTCTGGTAATCGTGGTCAAGCCTACAGGTCTTGCAGAAAAGCTGGGCAGACAATTTTGCGCTGTAGGTATTCAGCCCCTTTTCCTGCGCATACGAGTACATCGCATCGAAAAGGGCCTCGTCCACAAGCGGTACACCCTCCATATCCATGCCAGAGTCATGCAGGAGGCCATAAGCATATTCACGGTCGGAATCCCTGCTTCCCTCTTGAATTTCCTGCTCCTCTGGCAGCCCCAAAATATCCTCTGCATTATAGAATCGGCGCAGATTGCCCTCGAATCCCTGCCCGTTGTCGGTGCCGTGCCAGTATTCCAGTTCCACAGGATGCGCACCTTCCCGCAGCACATAATGGCTTTGTTCGATCTTTTCCTCGCTGTACCAGCGGGCATCTCGATGGGGATGATCCCGTGCTTCCGCCTCCATGCGAAGATAATTGGCACAACTGAAACGATAGCCCGATTTCGTCCCTGCATTGTAGAATCTGCCCCATGTGCCTGGAGGCTCCAGATTGCCATAGTCGCGAAGATTGGCAAGGATAGCCTTTCCCGCCTCATCACGGCTGGCGTATACATCGGAATCGGCCATCAGCGATCACCTTCCTTCCCGCCAGTGGGCTTGTTGCCAGCATCTGCCTCGTGAAATTCCGCACAGAGGAGCGCATTCTCCCGCTGATCTATGCAAAGCGCCTCTGCAATCGCCTCAGATATCTCTGCGCCACACAAACTACGCTCCGCTTCCTTCCTGTCCATCCAAACCACCCCCATGTCACCCACGAATCTTGAACGTCATAACGGCTTCCAGCAATGCGGATTTCGCCACGTTCGAGCAATCGATATAATCCTGCGCTGTATACCCCGGACGATGCTGGTACACCAGATAGTTGATGCGTGGCATGAAATAGTCGAGGATACGGTTCCATGCGTCAGAGTTTCCGTTTTGGGCTGCGATGATGTCGCCGCTTATGATATTTGTGCGATTCTCGCGTGTCTTTTCCTTTTTGCTTCTCTGCTTTCCCGTTGCCACTTTCATCTCTCCTTCGTTTGCCTGTCATCCCCCAATAGAGCATGTCGAGGATTTTTCCCGCCCTGATGTATGCCATGCGCGTGCTGATTCCCTTCATTGCTGCATAGTCGGCCATTGACATTTCGTTCTGGAAAACTTGGATCATCATGTCCCGTTGCTCTACAGCAAGAGCCTCTAGCGCAAGCGACAAGTCCTGATTCCCTACCCTCAATGGCTCACTTCCGCCAGCAGACAGCCCGAAGCAATCTGTTTCCCTCACGATAC
>JAFSWY010000318.1 GCA_017444295.1 Selenomonadaceae bacterium
CTGATGATTGGCATCAAACAGAGCCGCGCTGTTCTTTCCTATGGCCAGGTTCACCATTTTCTTCAGTTTGCCGTGCCGGGACAGTTTGTCAAGGGGAATGACGCTGCCATCCGCCGCCAGGAATTCCACCACTTCCAGCTGACCCTTGGTGATGGTGCCGGTCTTGTCGCTGAAAAGTATGTTCAAGGAGCCTGCGGTCTCGATACCCACGGCCTTGCGGACCAGGACATTGTGATCCAGCATGCGGCTCGTGTTCTGCATCAGCACCAGGGAAATCATCAAGGGCAGGCCTTCCGGCACAGCGCACACCACAATCAGGATGGCCAGGGAGACAGCTTCCACCACATCCATCAGGATGCGTTCCCATCCCAAAGCGCCATATGCGGAAAAGCCTCCGGCACCCAGAATGAAATAGGCCATGTAAAGAGCCACGATGACCACTGCGGAGGCATAGCCGAACACGGAAATCTGCTCTGCCAGTTTGCTGAGCTTCACCTTGAGGGGCGAGTCCGGCTCATCCTCATTCATTTCCGCAGCCATCTTGCCCATCATGGTGGCAAGTCCCACCTTGCGAACAGCCAGGACGCCTTCCCCGTCAAAAACCACCGTTCCACGGAACAGGAAATGGCTTCCCGTCAAATCCTCTCCCGTGACGGTCTCCGGAAATGCGAGATTTTCCGTGGCCGCGGTTTTCTTGCATTCCTCCACCTCTCCGTTGAGAGCCGAGTTGTTTACCCTCAGGTCACCGTCTTCCAAGACCCCATCCGCAGGAATCTTGTCACCGGACTGGAGGAGCACCATGTCTCCCACCACCACATCGTCCATTTCCAGGTTGCAGACCTTGCCCTCCCGATAGACTTTGCAGGTATCCTTCTTGGTGCTCTCCTTCAGCTCCCGATACTTGGTATCGCTGGCCACCCCGGTCTTCGCCGTGACGAAAGCCACGATCAGGACAGCCACGATGGTGCCGAGAGGCTCATAAATCTGGGCATGCCCCAGGGAATACATGACCAACATGATTACGACAATAATCAGCAGGATGCGGATCATGGGATCATTGAAGGTCTCCTTGAACTCATCCCAAAAAGTGGTAGGCTCCGAATCGGGAATCACGTTATCCCCGTGCTTCTTTCGCGATTCTTCCACCTCGGCCTGGCTAAGGCCCTGTATTTTTTTCATTGACAGTCCTCCCAAATATATATATATATATATCAAAAAAATCCCGTTTCTCAGCAAAAGTCAATGCAGGCACCTGCGGTTTTCTTCCGACATCATTATACCATATTTCCTGCATTTTCCAAAATTTAATGACTACCTCATAGACGTGTCGTAATCACGCCCTTGGATAATCCGCTTCCTTTGGCGGTCAAAGGATTCATTTATGACGCTTTTCGCCGCATCGTATTCGGATGTGCGGATATCCATCAGATCCAAAAGGGTATGGATCATGTCATCCGTCATATAGGGGCGCGACACCGCAGAGGTGATCGCTGTCCATTTCTCCGGATACCTGGCACGAAAAGACTCCGATGCCCAAAAGACCATGGGAACTTCCAGGGTATAGCGATTGGGATTTTCTTCCACATGCCCCGAGAAATTGCTGCCATCATCATAGATGGTCTCGCCATGATCCGGCAGATAGATGACAATGGCATTTTTGCCGCGGAACCTGTCGATGATAGAGGATACGACATCATCATTGTAAAAAAGGGCGTTGGCATACTGTGCCAGTTCTGTCCGCTTCTCCTCGGAAAGTTCCGCCTGCTCCCCATGGATATCCTCTGCCGTAAACTTCGTGAAGGGATAAGGGAACCTCATGTAGTACAGGCCATGGCCTCCCATGAGATGAAGCACATAGAAATTCTTCTCTCCTGCCTCTTCCAAAGCGGCATCCAAAAGCGGCAGCAATTCCTCGTCCAGCCTCCCATGGTCCTCCCGCGATTCCCGAAGACTCGTATAGGCCTTTTTCGTGCAGCGATTCGCGTAGAGCTGGGCCACATTCCCCCAGATACCGGAACTCTCCTGATTGGACAGCCAGAAGGTCTTGTAGCCGGCCGCACTCAGCACATCCATGAGATTGTTGTATTGATACCATTCCATATCCGACTCGGCATCATGAAAGGTGAACAATTCCTTCAGCACAGCCACCGTTGCGCTCTGCGGGCTGATGGTATCACGGAACACCGCCAGCTCCCCTTTTCTCTCCATCTCATCCAGATGCGGCGTATTCTCCAGATCATAGCCATAAAGATGCATGCGCCCACGATAGGTGGATTCCCCAAGGATGAAAACCACATAGGGGATATCCCCCTCGTTGGCTGTGAGTTCCACGGATTGTTCCATTTCCTCCTCCATCCTTTTATATGCCTCGATATCATCCAGGGAGCGATCCACGGCCCGCTGGATCTGCACCGCAGGAATGTCCAGGGAATCGTTCAGCACAAAGGAATGATAATGGTTCCAGAGCACCCCTGCCGCAAGGAGCCCTGCCAGGAAGGCAGCAGACAGCAGACGATTCTGCCAGCGCCGCCGCATCATGGAAAACCGCAGTCCGGTAAGCCGGCAATACCCAAACCAAAAGGCAGCCGCCCCGAACAAGATGAGCAGGGCGCCCTTCCATCCCACGTACCTTCCAAGAAATTCCCCTGCCTCCGCGGGATTCGTCTGCAGCACTGCCGTAACGATGCCAGCTCCCACCAATGCCTGATAATTGCAGATGGAAAAGAGTTCCAGACCGCCCAGCAC
>JAFSWY010000319.1 GCA_017444295.1 Selenomonadaceae bacterium
GAGGGTTTTGCTCGAAGAATATATTCTAAATGGAGGGGGAAATATGTTCAATTCAATGAAAACGCGGCTGATTTGCGTCATTGTGGGCGTGTCGGTCGTGACAATGCTGTGCATTGGAGGATTTTTCATCTACAATTCCATCCGGGACAATGAGAACCAGCTGATAAACTACCGTGCGGACCTGGAGCGGAGCGTTGAGACAAAGCTTCGGGATGAGACGGAGCTGGCAGTGAGCGCCATTGAGGAGGTCTACAAGAAGCAGCAGGCAGGCCAGCTCACAGAGGAGCAGGCGAAGAAGCAGGCGGCTGATATCGTCCGCGACCTGCGCTATGACGAGGGCAAGGGCTATTTCTGGATCGATACCGAGGAAGGCGTCAATGTGGTGCTCCTTGGGCGCGATACGGAGGGAAAATCCCGTATCGACCTGAAAGACCCCAGCGGGCGTGAGTTCATCAAGGAAATGATCCAGAACGGGCTGAAGCCCGGCGGCGGGTTCACGGACCTGATGTTCGCGAAGCCCAACGAGACGACGCCGTTGCCGAAGAGAAACTATACGACGACCTTCAAACCCTACCGCTGGGTATTGGGGACGGGCGTCTGGATTGATGAGATTGACGGCATGGTGGCGGAGCGTGAAGCTTTGCTTGACAGCCAGCTCCACAGCAGCCTCATCAAGTCCATCATTACACTTGTTGTCCTGCAGATTGTTTTTGTTTTCTTTGCCATCTATGTGGGCAACAGCATCGCGGGCCCCATCCAGAAGGTCACAGATCGTCTGCGCGTCATGGGGACAGGCGATCTCAGGATCAATTCCGAGGTGGAGGCTGTCATGCGGGAACTTTCCGCAAGGCCGGATGAACTGGGTATCATGAGCAAGGCCATGAGCGAGATGCACAACAAGATACGGGAACTCATGCAGCGCATCGTGCAGGCGGCGGAGTACGTGGCTGCCGCATCGGAGGAACTCACCTCCACGGCGGAGCAGTCCGCACAGGTGAGCCAGTCCATTGCGGAATCCGTCGTGAATGTGGCAGGCTCCTGCAGCGAGCAGTTCACCGATGTGGAAATGGCCAATGAGAACACCCAGAATCTTGCCAACCATATGGACAACTTCAAGGTAACCATCGGGGAGTCCGGGGAGAAGATCAACTCCACCAGCAAGGCGGCCATCCAGGGCAAGGCCAGCGTGGACAATGCCGTGCAGGGCATGGGCAGGATCAACGATACGGTGCAGGCCATGTCGTCGGTCATCGGCAATCTTGGTGACCAGTCCCAGAAGATCGGTACCATCGTGGATACGATTTCCGCGATTTCCGAGCAGACCAACCTCCTTGCGCTCAATGCGGCCATTGAGGCGGCCCGTGCCGGTGAGCATGGCCGCGGGTTTGCCGTCGTTGCCGATGAGGTCAGGAAGCTTGCGGAACAGTCCCGTGAGGCGGCCGGTGAGATTTCCCAGCTCATCGTCACCATCCAGCAGGATACGGACAATGCCGTGAAAGCCATGCACGACGGTGTCGACCAGGTGACGGACGGCACGAAGGCTGTCGATGAGGCAGGCGAAGCCTTCCGCCATATTTCCGAGATGGTCGATGATGTGGCAACCAGCTCCAAGATGATGGAGAATGTGGTGCACGACCTGACAGACGGTACGGACCGCATCAAGGAAGCCGTCACGAAGATCAACGACATGAGCCGCAAGGTGGCGGATGAGGCACAAACGGTCTCCGCAGCCACCGAGGAGCAGACGGCATCCATGCACGAGATTGCCGATGCCAGCCGCAAGCTCGCGGAGCAGGCGCAGGATCTCCAGAATGCCATTGTGGAATTCAAGATTTGAGCATGCCATGGATTGAAATTGTGCGCTGTTTGTGATACGATAAAAAGCGTTTCGTGAACGCGATGAAAGCCCTCATCCTGTTTGGGATGGGGGCTTTTTGAATGATAGGGGGATTTTGTTTGTACAGCAAGGTGGACACGAATCTGAATTTCGTGGAGAGAGAAAAAGAGATTGCCAAGTTCTGGAAGGAGCATGACATTGCCAAGAAGGCTGTGGAGCAGCGGGATGAGAAGGATGTGTTCACCTTCTACGACGGCCCGCCCACGGCGAACGGCAAGCCGCATATCGGCCATGTGCTGACCCGCGTCATCAAGGATATGCTGCCCCGCTACCAGTCCATGAAGGGCAAGCGCGTCCTGCGGAAGGCAGGCTGGGATACCCATGGGCTCCCCGTGGAACTGGAAGTGGAGAAGGCTGTCGGCATCAACGGCAAGGAGCAGATCGAGGAATACGGCATTGAGCCCTTCATCAAGAAGTGCCGGGAATCCGTCTGGAAATACAAGGGCATGTGGGAGGAGTTTTCCGAGGTCGTCGGCTTCTGGGCCGACATGGAGCATCCCTATATCACCTATGAAAATGACTTCATTGAGTCCGAATGGTGGGCCCTTAAGAAAATTTGGGAGAAGGGGCTTCTCTACAAGGGGCACAAGGTGGTTCCCTACTGCCCCCGCTGCGGCACGCCCCTTTCTTCCCACGAGGTGGCCCAAGGCTACAAGGACGTGAAGGAACGCTCTGCCATGGTGAAGTTCAAGGCAAAGGATGAGGATGCCTATTTCCTCGCCTGGACGACGACACCCTGGACTCTTCCTTCCAATCTGGGTCTCTGCGTGAATCCCGATGTGGACTATGTGAAAATCAAAGTAGCAGATACGGTGTATTATCTCGCAGAAGCGCTTGTGGACACGGTCTTTGAGGAGGTGGAAGGCGACAGGGAAGTCCTGGAGCGCATGAAGGGAAGGGACTTGGAGCATCGCGAGTACGAGCCGCTTTATCCCTATGCCGTGGGCAAGATCAAGAAAAAGGCATTTTATGTGGTCTGCGACGATTACGTCACCACGGCGGACGGCACGGGCATCGTCCATATTGCTCCCGCCTTCGGCGAGGACGACAACAGGGTCTGCCGCAAGTACGACATGCCCTTTGTGCAGTTTGTGGACAACAAGGGGCAGATGACGGAGGACACGGACTGGCCCGGCATCTTCGTCAAGGATGCGGATCCCTTGATCCTCAAGGATTTGAAGGAGACGGGCAAGCTCTTCAAGGCGCCTGTCTTTGAGCATACCTATCCCCATTGCTGGCGCTGTGATACGCCGCTCATCTACTATGCACGGGAGTCCTGGTTCATCAAGATGACGGCGGTGAAGGAAGACCTCATCCGCAACAACAACACGGTGAACTGGATTCCGAAGTCCATCGGCCAGGGGCGTTTCGGCGACTGGCTGGAGCATGTGCAGGATTGGGGCATCAGCCGCAACCGCTACTGGGGCACCCCTCTCAATATCTGGGAATGCCAGTGCGGCCACCAGCATGCCATCGGTTCCATCGAGGAACTCAAGAGCATGTCGGACAACTGTCCCGATGGGATTGAGCTGCATCGCCCTTATGTGGATGCTGTCACCATCAAATGCCCGGAGTGCGGCAAGGAGATGCACCGTGTCTCCGAGGTCATCGACTGCTGGTTCGATTCCGGGGCCATGCCCTTTGCCCAGTGGCACTATCCCTTTGAGAACAAGGAAGTTTTCGAGAAGCATTTCCCTGCGGATTTCATTTCCGAGGCGGTGGACCAGACACGGGGCTGGTTCTACTCCCTCATCGCCATTTCAACACTGCTCTTCAACAAGAGTCCTTACAGGAATGTCATCGTCCTGGGGCATGTGCAGGACGAGAACGGGCAGAAGATGTCGAAGTCCAAGGGCAATGCGGTGGATCCCATGGAAGCCCTCATGACCTATGGGGCCGATCCCATCCGCTGGTATTTCTATGAGAACAGTGCGCCCTGGCTGCCGAACCGTTATCATGACGCGGCGGTACAGGAAGGCCAGC
>JAFSWY010000320.1 GCA_017444295.1 Selenomonadaceae bacterium
CCAGTGCGGTGTTTTTCCGAATTTGCAGTCATGATAGCAAATCTAGATGCGCCATCTGGAGACACCATGAGATTTTCAAGACTTATGGCCTTGAAATGATTTTCCCTTCTCCTACAGTTATTGTTATCGCTTTCTTTGATTTTATTCTATCATTACGGCCTATTAAGGTCAAGAAAGGATTGATTGTGAAACACATTTTGTGTGCATATCCCATGGTAGTCCACCGCTTGCCGAACATTCGGTGCGGTGGAGTTTTTTTATGCGTTTGAGGTTCAGTCATCCAAAAGTGGTCGTTTTTTCGAAAAAGTGGTCGATTGCTGGACGTTTTGATTCTTATGCGTTATAATATATATTCATATACAGAATGAAAATCATGAGGTGTACTATGGACAGAACTATTTTTTTCCTTGTCCTCGCAGTTACGCTTTTGCAGCTTGCCGATGCCTATCTTCGCTATCTTTCCTTTCGCGACCGGATGGGGGAGGCGGGGATTCGCCGCCTATGGAAGCGCTTCGCCCTTTGGGGCCTTGTCAGCAGCTGCCTCTATGGATGGATGTTCTATCAGATGGGCATTGTTGTCTCTGCTTACAAGATCGCCCTGATGCTTGGGTGGATTCCCTATCTTGCCATCTTCATGCATGCGGTGCGGCACCAGGTCTGCCAGCATGTCTTTGTGTTCGGTATGTCGGCAATCTGGAGCTTCATGCAGCACAGCTGGAGCAGCATCCTTGTTGCCCTGTTCCTGATGGAGAGCGAGGAGTCCGTAGTCATCCTTGTCCATTCCTGGCTTTACCTCCTGTGGTTCGCATTGCTGCTTCCCTTGGAGCGGCGCCTCTTCCGGAATCTGCTGCCCTCCGGCAGGTTTTTTGACCAGCGGCCGGTAGGCGTTTATATCGCTGTCCTTCCTCTTGCCATCCTTTCCGCCCATTGGATCATGTGGGCAGATGATATCCTTTGGCATACCTGGGAAGAGCGGCTTTCCCGCCTGTACATGCCCCTTGTCTTTTTCTTCTTCTATCGCTATGTGCTGATTGCCGCCAAGCGTTTCTATGCGGGGCAGCGGCTGGAAAGGAGTGCGCAGTTCCTGGAAAAGCAGTTGTTTTCCCTTGAGGAGTACCAGCGGTTCATGCAGGAGAGCCAGGACACGGTGATTGCGCTTCGCCATGACCTGAAGGAGAGCTACCGGAAACTTCATGCCTTTATAGAGGAAGGAAAGATTGAGGACGCGAAGGAATATATCCGTACACAGGAAAAACGCCTGGATGCCACGGTCATCCGTCCCTTTTCGGACCTTCCCCTTGTCAATGCGGCCCTTTCCGTCTACCTGAGGCATGCAGAGAACATGGGAATCCGCGTCCGGCAGAAGGTGAACCTGCCGGAACGCCTTTCCGCCGATGAGAATGATGTTGCGGTTCTGCTGTCGAATCTGCTGGAAAATGCCGTGCAGGCAAGCAAGGAACAGCCCCCACATGCCAGGGGGATAGAGCTCGTCATCCAGCATGACGGGAAGCAGTGCGCCCTCTCCATCTCCAATCGCTACGATGCGCCGCTCCGGCTCGGGGAAGACGGTATGCCCCATACCTCGCGGGCGGGACATGGCATCGGGATGGTTTCCCTCAAGGAGTTTCTCGGGAAATACAATGGATATGCAGCCTTTTCCCAAAAATCCGGCTGGGTGCGGCTGTTGATGTATTGGAAGGATGAAAGCTCATGACGGTACTGTCCTTTGCAGTTTTGACCACACTCATACAGATTGCAAGTGCTTATCTGAGATTCCTGCCCTTCCGGAAGAAAATGACGGCCGAGGAAATCCATAAGCTATGGCAATACATGCTCCTCTGGAGCATGTCGGCACTTCTGCTCTACCTGTTGTACCTTTCCCGCTCCGGGGTGCATCTGACGAGCTTCAAGGTCATGTTCTTTTTGGGGTGGATTCCCTATGTAGCGCTGTCCGTCATGGTCATCCGTCACCAGAACGCCCAGCACGTTTTCGTTGTCGGCATGCAGGGCCTTTGGTCTTTCATGCTCCATTCCCTTTCCGGCATGATCCTTGCGGCCCTGTTTGGAGCCATCAGCAACGATGTGATCCACTATCAAACCGTGTGCTATCTCATTCTGTTTCTCCTGCTGTTTCCCTGGGAGAAGAAGATGTTCGAGAATCTCCTGCCGACGGACCGTCTGCTGGACGATTCCCCCCTCCGCTGGTACGTCGCGGCATTGCCCATTGCCATTTTCCTCGGCGCTCTCATTCCCGTTGTGCATATCACCTTCCTGCCGGAATGGAAGGACCGCCTGGCCCGTCTTGCCTTGCCCCTGTTCTTCTTCCTCATCTATTCCACCATGAGTTTCTCCTCGAGGGAGGCCATGGAACGGATGCAGAAGGAACACGCCAACAAGCTCATGAGGCAACAGAGGGATGCCCTCAAGCGGAGAGCTTCCTTTATGAAGGAAGCCGCCGAGCATATCTC
Source organism: Selenomonadaceae bacterium (assembly GCA_017444295.1). GTDB lineage: Bacteria > Bacillota > Negativicutes > Selenomonadales > Selenomonadaceae > UBA3796. The sequence continues at coordinate 2,469 of JAFSWY010000320.1, forward strand.
TGTGCTCCGCCATGACCTGCGCCACAGTTATCGGATGATCTACACGCTTCTGAAAAACGGTGTGGAGGACATGGCCTTGGAACATATCAGGACCCAGGAAGAGAAACTGCAGACCCTGGCGGAGAATCCCGTGTCCGCGATGCCCCTGATCGATGCCACCATTGCCATCTATCTCCGGCAGGCGAGGGAACTTGGCATTCCCTTCCGGAATGAGGTTCATCTGCCCTGCCCTGTTGCCGTGAAGGAAAGCGACCTTGCCCTGCTGCTGTCGAATCTGTTGGAGGAGGCTTTTGTGCTGCAAGAGGAGGGGGGACAGGAAATCCGCCTTGGCCTGCATCATGACGGGCAGCAGTGCAGGCTGGAATTCAGGGAGCGTCAGGGTGCCCTGGAACATCTGGATGAAAACAGCAGGGCATTCCTGGATGATTTTGTGGAAAAATATGGGGTCCGCATGGAGACCTCGGAGGAAGGAGGATGGCACGTGCTTTCCCTGCAGTGGGGGAGCCGTGGCTGATCCGTCAATAGAAGTATAAAACGTAGGAGGAGCTTTATGGAATTTCAATTTGCCCACAACAATCTCAATGTGCTGGATCTTGACAGGAGCCTGGCATTCTACAAGGAAGCCCTGGGGCTTTCCGAGGTCCGCCGTATGGATCTCGGCGATTTTATCCTTGTGTATCTGGGGGATGCATGCAAGAGCAAGCATCTTCTGGAGCTGACCTGGCTGAGAGACCGCAAGGAACCTTACCGGCTGGGGGACAACGAGTTCCATCTGGCGTTTACCACAGACGATTTCGATGCCGCCTATGAAAAGCACAAGGCCATGGGCTGCATCTGCTATGAAAACAAGGCCATGGGCATCTACTTCATTTCCGATCCGGACGGATACTGGCTGGAGGTTTTGCCGGAGAAAAAATAACGAGACGGGACACTAGATAGGGGGGCGTAAAAATGAACCTGCAAAAGAAAACCATCCTGTTCCTCGATGCCGTGCTGCTGCTTGTCTGTTTCATCCTCGGGGTGATCGGCTATCGATCTGCCAACCAGGGGTTTGAGATTGCCTTGGAGGACAAGGCCGAGGCCGACATGCGCCAGACGAGGGAAATCCTGGACCTGGCCTATCCGGGGCCATGGGATATCAGGGAGGACGGGATCTACAAGGGCGAGCAAAGATTGAATGATGCCTCTGACATCGTAGACCATCTGGGGAAACTCACGGGCAATAATATCACCATCTTTTCCAATGATACGCGAGTTGCCACCACCTTTGCCAAGGATGGGAACCGCGCCGTCGGCACCCGGGCATCCGAGGCTGTGGCGGAGATTGTCCTCAAGAATGGCCAAAACTATACGGGTGAGGCAGAGGTCTTGGGCAATACGTATTTCTGCGCCTATGAGCCCATCAAGGACGAGCGGGGGAAGAACATCGGCATGCTCTTCATGGGGATTCCGAAAGCCGAGGTGGAGACCCTGCAGAACAGTTTCCTCTATTCCACCTTCTTTGCAACCATCCTGTTGATTGTCGTCATGGGCGTGCTGGTATATTTTGTCGTGCGTGCTACCCTGCGCCCCCTGGAAATGGTGCAGGGCACCATGAAGCAGATCTCCGAGGGAGATTTGACGGAGCCGCCTCTTGTGGTCAACGGGCAGGATGAGATTGCCCAGATTGCCCATAGTGCGAACCATATGCAGGAATCCCTTGCCAAAATCCTGAAAAACATTTCCGATTCTGCACAGCAGGTGGCTGATGCCAGCGAGCTGATGAACACCAACGCTTCCCAGACAGCGATCAGCATCCACCAGGTGGCGGACAGCATCGTGAAGATTGCGGGGGACACGGAGAACCAGTCCGGCTCCCTGAATGATATCCAGAGTGTTGCGTCAGAGATGAGCCGGGATATGTCCGAGCTCTATGCCGGTGCCGAAAGCATGCGGCAGGCCGCAGAGCAGAGCCGTCAGGGAGCGCAGGAAGGCCATCGTGCGGTTTCTGATGCCATGGATGCCATGGGCAAGATGACAGCGCAGATGAATGCTTCCTCCCAGGTGGTGGAGACTCTGGGCGGCCGTTCCAAGGAAATCGGGAAGATCGTGGAAACCATTTCCGCCTTGGCAGAACAGACGAACCTGCTGGCGCTCAATGCCGCCATTGAGGCAGCCCGTGCCGGGGAAGCGGGGCGCGGCTTTGCCGTCGTCGCGGATGAGGTGCGGAAGCTCGCGGAGCAGTCCGGGGAAGCGGCGCAGAATATCTCAAGCATCATCGGCGGCATCCAGAAGGACACCCAGCAAGCCATGCAGGCCATGGCCAAGGGCGGCGAGGAGGTGCGTGCCGGCACAGAGATCGTCCAGAAGACCGGCGAGGTATTCTCCCTTATGGAGCGGAACATCGATACCCTGTACGAGCAGATCCAGCTGCTGCGGAGCCACGTGGATGCGGCAGAAAAGGGAAGCGCCCGGATGCTGGAAAAGGTGGAGGTGGCAAACGAGTTCAGTCGTGCAACCGCCGACGAGGTGCAGACGGTATCCGCCGCCACCGAGGAGCAGACTGCTGTGATGCATGACATCTCGGATGCCAGCGAAACACTTTCCAAACTCGCACAGGAACTGCAGAACGAAGTGTTCAAATTCCAGTTCTCCTGAATTGCGAAAGGACAGCAAAAAACTCAACCATCGCGTCTTGGCGCATGGTTGAGTTTTTTCGTCATTCACTTCTCAATCAGTTTTTGCATCACATATCCCAAGACAGCCGTAATGGTCAGTACGTCAGTGCCGTTTAGGATAATATTCCCCCATATTTCCATGGAATTTCTTTCCAGTATTTGCGATTGTGACGCAACATATATTCCATGATTTACGATGATCGTGATGTTTTCAA
>JAFSWY010000321.1 GCA_017444295.1 Selenomonadaceae bacterium
ATGTTTGCCGAGCGCTTCAATGATGCCGCCGCGAGGGCGGGTTGGTGCCTCTACAAACTGGGCTGCCGCGGTCCCGAGACCTACAACTCCTGCGGCAATCTGCGCTGGTTCCAGGGTATGAGCTATCCCATCCAGTCCGGCGCTCCCTGCATTGGCTGCTCCAATCCCCATTTCTGGGATGAGGATCCACTGACACTGCGCATGCCGGAATATGAGCCATTGGGCAATGTGGACAAGATCGGCGCAGGCATCGCTGCACTGACTGCGGCAGGCGTTGTTGTCCATGGAGCCATGAGCATGGTCCAGAAACAGCAGCGCGACGAGATTGAGGCGAAGAAGAAAGGGGAGCAGTGAATCAATGAGACACGTAGTAGTAGATCCGATCACGAGAATCGAGGGCCATCTGCGCGTCGAGGTGCAGGTGGACGAGGGTTCCGGGAAGGTAACAGATGCTCTTTCCAGCGGGACGGCCTGGCGTGGGCTGGAAATCATCCTGAAGGATCGCGATCCGAGGGATGCCTGGGCCTATATCCAGCGTATCTGCGGTGTCTGCACCACGGCTCATGCACTGGCATCGGTCCGGGCGGTGGAGGATGCCCTGGGCATCAAGATTCCCAAAAATGCCAACTATATCCGCAATATCATGGCGGCAACGCTTACGGTGCAGGATCATATCGTACATTTCTACCATTTGCATGCCTTGGATTGGGTAAGCCCGGTGGAGGCATTGGCGGCGGATCCCATTGCTACGGCAAACCTTCAGAACACGGTGCTCGATGCCTACAAGCTTCCCTTGGCGGGGCCGGCTTCCGAGGTCAATACAGAGGCATATCCCCATGATTTCCCGGCGGCGACGCCCCAGTATTTCGCAGCCATCAAGGACAAGGTGAAGGCCATTGTGGACAGCGGCCAGTTGGGCATCTTTGCCGCCCAGTGGTGGGACCATCCCGATTATAAGCTGCTCCCGCCGGAGGTGCACCTCATGGCCGTGGCGCATTATCTGGAAATGCTGGACAAGCAGCGCGAGCTGGTGACACCCCATGTGGTGTTCGGAGGGAAGAACCCGCACCCCCACTATGTGGTAGGCGGCATGCCATGCGCCATTTCCCTGGAGGATGGCAATGCGCCCATCAATGCGGCGCGGCTGAGCATTATCGACAGGGCCATCAACATGGGGCGCACCCTTACAAACTATTACTATCTGCCGGATCTCCTCGCCATCGGGGCGGCCTATGTGAAGGCCGGTCGCGTGGATGGCGGCGGCCTTGCCAAGACCCGTGTCCTGGCCTACGGCGCCTATCCCATGGAGGATTACAAGGGGACCAGCAAGGATGGCGGCGGAGAATTCTTCCATCACCTTCTGGTTCGTTGCAATGGCGTGGTGGAAAATTTCGGCCAGGGTGCTGCCAATGCGAAATTCTCCGAGATCAAGGCAGAGGATGTGTCCTCCCCGGAAATCTTCACAGAGAGCGTCGAGCATTCCTGGTATCAATATCCCAAGAACGACAGCGATTTGCTCCATCCCTGGGAGGGCGTTACCGAGCCGAAGTTTACGGGGCCGAAGGAGGGCACTCCTACGGAATGGAAGACTCTCAACGAGCAGGGCAAGTATTCCTGGCTCAAGACGCCGAAATGGAAAGGCAAGGTCTGCGAGGTCGGCCCCCTGGCCCGCTACATCATTATCTACACGAAGGCGCAGAAGGGCCTGCTTCCGGATATGACCTGGGCGGAGAAGATGATGCTCGACCAGATCGAAGCGGTCTCCAAGCTCCTGGGGCTTGCCCCGGAGGTATGGCTTCCCACCATGGTGGGGCGTACCGCCGCAAGGGCACTGGACTGCCAGCTCAATGCGGAGATCAACAAGTTCTTCTTTGACCGGCTCATTGCCAACATCAAAGCGGGCGATACGAATGTGGCAAACACGGACAAGTGGGGTATCAATACCTGGCCCAAGGAATGCAGGGGCGTCGGACTTTACGAGGCTCCCCGCGGCGGCCTTTCCCACTGGATTGTCATCAAGGACGGCAAGACGGACAATTATCAGTGCGTGGTACCCACCACATGGAATTCCTGCCCTCGCGATGAAAAAGCGGGACATGGTGCCTATGAGCTTGCAATGATGGACACCCATGTGCAGATCCCCGACAAGCCGTTGGAGATTGCCAAGGTCATCCGCTCCTTTGATCCCTGCATGGCCTGCGCAACCCATATGTACAATGCCAAGGGCGAGCGCATCAATGTCATCACCACGGATCCCTATTCCGGGACCAGGATGGAGAAGTGAGTTTGAGAAAGGAACTGTGCTATGAAAGAAGTAACTCGCAAGGTGTACTACCTGTTCAGTCCCTGGCTGCGAATCTTTCATTGGATCATGGCTGCCTGTATTGTGACGCTTTTCGCTACGGGGCTTGTGATTACCATTCCTTGGATCATCTTCGCCGCAGAGCCGACCTTCAGCGGCATGACGGTGGACAACATCCGCAACATCCATTTTATCGCAGCCTATATTCTTTCGGCCGCCTTTATCATGAGGATTTATGGCTTCATCATAAATCCCGGCGACCGTCTCTTTTCCCATGTGTGGAAGGGCTATTTTTACAAGAATGTGGTGGATGTGGCGCTGCATTATATGTTCCTGAAGCATGAGCATGCATCGTATCTCAGGAACCCCATTGCACGCTGTTCCTACACATTGCTCTATGTATTGGTGCTCATTGAGGTGCTTACCGGTTTCGCCATGTATTACATGACGAACCCCAACGGCATCGGCGGTGTGCTCTTTGGCTGGGTCATCACGCTGGTGGGCGGCGAGTACATGGCGCATCTCATCCATCATTACGTGGCATGGGCCATCATGCTCTTTGCCATCGGACATATCTACATGGTCATCCGTGCAGAGTTCATGGAAGGCGAGAGCGAAGTGTCCAGCATGTTTGCCGGCAGCAAGATCCTGGCGCATGAGCCGAGGGATGCAGGCCATCTGGATGGGACCTTGGAATGACACTGGAACAAGGAGGAAATGCTTGTGTGCAAGGAATGCGGCTGCGGCGGGACGAATGGCAATACGCGCCTGCAGTTCAACGCCAAAGGCTATACGGAGGCCAGCGCGAAGGATGTGGAGAAATCACTCCTTGGCCTTCCGGGTGTGCTTTACGTACATATCCATGCCCATGACGGCGAGACTACCATCGACTATAATCCCGCCAAGACAAAGCTCATGGACATTTTGGGGGTATTCGGCAAATACGAGGTCGAAGCATCCCTGTGATTGGGGAAACGGGGCTGCCGCAGCGCGGCAGCCTTTCTATTTGATACGGGACGGGGCAGCATGCATGAGATGGCGATTGCAGAGGGCATCCTGAAGATTGCCCTCGATTACGGGGAAAAGAACCATGCGGAAAGGATTGGGGAAATCGGCCTTCTGATCGGGGAAATGTCCGGTGTGGAGACCGATGCCTTGGAGTTTTCCTTTCGCATGATTGCGGAAGGAACCATTGCCGAGGGGGCGAAACTCGCCGTGAAGCGTGTTCCTCTCGTGGGGAGATGCGGCAGGTGCGGCAAGGAGTTCCATATAGAGCATTACGATTTCTGGTGTCCGGAGTGCAAGGATGGCGTGCTGACACTCCTTTCCGGACGGGAGATGCAGGTAGAGTATTTGGAGGTGGACTGAGGCGTGGAAATCCAGGTGATGAAGAACATTCTGGGGGAGAATGACCGCATTGCGGCGGAAAACCAGGCGATGTTCAGGGATAAGGGGGTCTATGTCATCAACCTCATGGGTTCCCCCGGCGCCGGCAAGACCTCGGTGCTGGAGAAGACCATGGAAAGGCTCAAGGGGGAGCTTCGGATGGCAGTCATTGAGGGCGACCTCTTCACCAGCAAGGATGCCGAGCGCATTGAAAAATACGATGTGCCGGTCATCCAGATCAACACCAGTGGCGGTTGCCACCTGGATGCGGCCATGGTGCAGAAGGTGGCGGGGAAGATGGAGCTCGGGGACTTGGATCTTCTCATCGTGGAGAATGTGGGGAATCTCGTCTGCCCGGCGGAGTTTGCCGTGGGAGAGGATGCGAAGGGCGTGGTGCTCTCCATCACGGAGGGGGATGACAAACCCCTGAAATATCCTCTGGTGTTCAAGGAATCCTCCATTGCTCTTTTGAACAAGGTGGATATCCTGCCCTATTGCAATTTCGACATGAAATCGGCAAAGGAGGACATCCTGGCACTCCATCCCGGCATGGAGGTGGTGGAGGTGTCCTGCACCACGGGACAGGGCATCGACGAATGGTGCAGCTGGCTGAAAGACCGTGTGGCAGAAAAGCGGCGCGGATAGGAGGGACGGATATGGATGTGCTCTATCCTGCAGATACCACCGTTTTGGGTATCGGCAATGTGATCCTGAAGGATGAGGGCTTCGGTGTCCGTGTCGTGGAGTACCTCGATGCCCATTATGAGTTCCCGGAGAATGTCCAGCTTGTGGACGGGGGAACCCTTGGCATTGAGCTCACCCAGTATGTGACGGGCACGAAGCGGCTTCTGGTCATCGATTCCATCAATGGCGGCGCGGAGCCGGGGACAGTGTTCCGTTTCGAGGACGATGAGGTCATGGCCCATTTCCAGGACAAGCTCTCTGCCCATGAGGTCGGCATTCAGGACGTGCTGGCCCTTCTTTCCGTGACGGGGAAAAAGATTCCCCATGTGGTGGTCATCGGCGCCCAGCCCTACGATCTGGGGGCGGGGGTGGA
>JAFSWY010000322.1 GCA_017444295.1 Selenomonadaceae bacterium
CCACAAGGCAGATCCGCATCTGCATCAAGGAGGACAGCGTTGACATCCACATCCCCCGCGATGTAGAGATCCGCGAAGATGAGAGCCGCGAGGAAACTATCTGCATCTACATCGGCTATCGGGATGCCCTTACCTTGTCCAACGGCCATATTTACGGGAAGGATCTCAACCTGTTGGTCAGCCCGGAAACGGAGCGGCTGGATGCCAAGAATGCCGAGCGCGGCAAGATCCGCCGGGTGGCTGAGAAAAGCGCAGCCGATGGAGACAAGCACAAAGCCGGGCGCATTGAGGAAAACAATCTGGGGCGAAAGAAATACGAGGAGCAGAAGCGGCGCATGCGGGAGAGAACCCAGAACTACATCAACGCCGAGCTGAACCGCATGCTTGTCGAGGAAAAGCCGAAGCGAATCGTTATCTCCAGAACCGGGACAGTGAATCTCAAGAAGAGTTACGTGAAAGGATTGAACCGCAAACTGTCGCGCAGCTTTGGTGGCTATATCCGACGGCGGTTGGAAGAGAAGTGCTGTATCCATGGCATCGAGCTGGTCACGATCAGCTCCAAAGACACCGCAAGCATCTGCTCCAAGTGTGGAGAGCAGGGCATCAGAAGCGGTCCTGAGTTCCATTGCAGCCATTGCGGATTTTCGGCAAGCGCAGCCCAAAACTCGGCCAGAAACATAGAGTTAAAGGCCGTTTCGGCTAAACCCTAAATTTGATGAACAATGCCTACCTGGGGATAAAGGGCAGACCGCTCTTTGAACAGGAAATCTGTACCGCAGGGACGGCATCTCATGTATAAGCAATCTATTTGCGAAGCAAAACACGGCATTATCTGGGGGAGACCCTTCTTGTATGCCAAGACCGTGGCTTTACACGGAGCGAAGCTCGAGCCGCAGGGCGAGGGCAGGTGCTGGGCACCAAGCTAATCCGTATGATGACCCTGACGAGGCCGGATTACGGGGACAGGACATGGCTCCATGGGAGCCTGTATGTTTGAGATGGAACATGGAGATTTGAAAATGACTTGGCTGATGTGCAGGAGGACATTGTTTTCCTGCTTTTTGACCTTGTGCGGCATATCCATGAATCCCGATATATTTTTTCCATAACCCTTATGATAATTTTTGGATTCGTTGTTGAAGGGTTGAGAGGGCGATTTTGATGGCAATACAGAAAAGACTTTTATCAAAACTGAAAAGCACCCACGCAGCCCTCGAGATGATCTCGAAGGGAGACCTTCGGGAGGTTCATGCTCTGTTGCAGGAAATGAAAGAAGCCCAGGCCCTGTGCCAAAAAGGATTGCCCAAGGATGCTTATGAGAAATACGGGGAAATCTATGACGGCCTCATCCTGGTCTTTCATCAGCTCCTTTCTGGCGAAACAGGAAATGACACCCGGGAGATACTTGCCCTTTGCGAAGAGCTTCTGCGGCACCTTGCAGCAGAGACCGAGAAAGAGAAGAAGTTCAAGAAAGATATCGTTTTTTTGCCCTATAAGGCAAGTATGTGGGACAGTCTCGAAAGCGTATGGAAGGCGGCGGAGGAGGACAAGGAACACTGCAATGCCTATGTCGTGCCGATTCCCTATGCCGACCTCACTCCCGACAGAGGTGTGGCTGA
>JAFSWY010000323.1 GCA_017444295.1 Selenomonadaceae bacterium
CACCTTCTTCGTCTTCCCGGAAAAGAACATCCTTCCCGAGTTCCGCCTCGTCTCCGACGAGCCCATGGAATCCGTCAGCGGACGCGTATGGGAGCTGGACAGCTTCCGCTTCCACGAAAGCATGAGTTCATGATCCCATCCGATAGGCATGGTTCAATGGCCCGGATCCATGGCCCAGATCCAGCATGGCAGCCAATGCGCCATACACATAGGATTTTGCCCTTTCGATTGCCTCCTCCAACTCATATCCGAGTGCCAGGTTGGAAGCAATCGCACTGGAAAGAGTGCAGCCCGTTCCATGCGTGTTCGGGTTCTGCACTCTTTTTGCTATGAACCACCGCAGGGACTCCCCCTGATACAGCAGGTCATCCGCATCTTCCAATCGGTGCCCGCCCTTGCAGAGCACTGCACAGCCGCATTGCCCGAAAATCTCCCCTGCGGCCTCCTCCATTTCCTTCTTTGTCCGGAGTTCCCTGCCCACAAGCACCTCTGCCTCCTGAAGATTCGGCGTGATGACCCTCGCCAGGGGCAGCAGCTTTTCCCGCAGGACACCTGTTGCCGCCGCATCCAGCAGCCTTGCCCCGCTCGTCGCCACCATGACAGGGTCCACCACCAGGTTCCGCACGGCATAATGCTTCATGCGCTCCGCAATCACCTCGATCAGGGGGGCGGAGGATACCATGCCCACCTTCACCGCATCGGGGGGAATATCCGCGAAGACGCTATCAATCTGCGCTGCCAGGAATTCCGGCGTAGACTCGCTGACCGCCGCCACCCCCATCGTGTTCTGTGCCGTCAATGCCGTGATGGCGCTCATGCCGAAGACACCATGTGCCATCATGGTCTTCAAATCCGCCTGTATGCCTGCGCCGCCGCTGGAATCGCTGCCCGCAATGGTCAATGCTGTTTTCATCTGAATGGCCTCACTTTCCGCTTCCCATCATTTTTCCCACGAGTTCCTTCAAGTACCTTGTCTCTCCCTCGATATCCTCCTGCGCAAAAATCGCGGAAACCACGGCAACCCCCGCAATACCGCTTCCCGAAAGCTGCAAAAGGTTCTTCTTGCCGATGCCGCCGATGGCAACCACAGGGATTATCACAGAACCACAGATTTCCCGCAACGAGTCCAGTGAAACCGACTTGGCATCGTCCTTCGTGCCCGTCGGGAATACCGCTCCCACACCAAGATAATCCGCCCCTGCTGCCTCCGCCGCTCTCGCCTGCTCCAGCGTCCGGGCCGATACGCCGAGGATCTTCCCCGGGCCGAGGACAGCCCTGGCCCGAGCTGCCTCCATGTCCTCCTGCCCCACATGAACGCCATCGGCATCGACTTTCCTGGCAAGTTCCACATCATCGTCAATCAGGAAAGGCACTCTAAAGGAATGACAGATCTCCCTGATTTCCCTTGCCGCCTCAAGGAGCCCATCCCCATGCAGCTCCTTTTCCCGAAGCTGCACCATGGTCGCGCCCCCCGAAAGCGCCTGCCTCACCTGGCTGCCAAGGGACTTCCCCCTAAGCCAGCGCCTGTCCGTCACCGCATACAGCTCCAGCATTTCCCTGCTGAATTCCATTTTGTTTCCACCTTTCATTATGCTGATTGTATTTTCGGTGTGAAATGCGTTTATACTACTCTGACGGAATCCCCGCACCGACAGCAGCCACTTGCGGCACATCGCTATCAAAGGATACATCCATCTGCACTTCAGTCTGGGGCATGGGAGTCTCTTCCACACTATAATCCTTCGGTTCCTTCTCTCTTGCCCGTGCCTCATCGTTTTCTGCCGAAATCTTCCCGTCTTCTTTGTCGCCCTTCTTATGGCGCTGCTTTGCCAGTGCAGCGGAAATTTGAGCCATCGAATACAATTCCGGGTCGGACTCCATCAACTCCTTTACATCCTCGGAAGATACCTTCTTGCCATGCATGATGCGAAGAGCTGTATTCATCACACGAGACATCTTTGCACCAGCCTTTTTCATGGCATCGCTGGACTGACGAACGTTAGCGGCATCATGCAAAAGCGTGTTATGCATGAATACAGCATTTTTGGCATTCTGGATTTGCTTGTTTGTGGAAAGAAGCTGCTTTTTGACAGGATCAGGCAATTCCAACCGCTTGCCTTCCATTTCAATGTATCCCTGTTCCACAGCTCGATGAACCATTGCCGAACTGTCAAAGAAAACAGAAATCCTGTTATCACCTCTGCGGACCGTATGGAATTCAATGTTATGCACATTTTCTTGTGCCTTCGCAATGCCCTTTGCATTCTCGGCTTGGCTAAGTTTCTTCCCAGCGAGGGAAATCTCGATTGTGTCCGTCCGGTTTGCAGCCTTTTCCGTATTGCGTCCGGCAGCAGATACCATCTTTGCAGATCTG
>JAFSWY010000324.1 GCA_017444295.1 Selenomonadaceae bacterium
AATGTTCCAACAAGCAATCCAGTGCCGCCTGTTGCTCCAAAGTAAGCATGCGGTACTTTTTTATGTGCTTCTTTTCGGGCAGAGTGAGGGAGTCCCCCAGGGATACGGCATAGCGCATCTCCTGCATGGCACAGCCGGGAGTCTCTTCCTCACGGACAATCGTTGACGCATCATCGCGTCCGAGAAGATAATCTGTGGACACCTCAAAAAAGTCAGCAAGCCTTTGCAAGTTTCGCTTGATGCTGCCGCCGTTCTCGTATTTTACATAGGTGGTACGGTCAAGTCCCAATGCATGCGCCACTTCATCCTGCGAAAGATTCCTTTCCTTGCGCAACCTGCGAAGCCTCTCTGCGGTAGCCATAACTCCACCTCCCCTCATGTACATTATATTCAAAATCCATCCCACATGAAATATGTGGAATTTTGTCACTATTTGGGATTGAATGTGAATTTTTTGCACAACACAATCCGATTTTAGAAAATGCAAAGGGAAACCCGGATGAGCCCTTATGGCAGAAGGATTCATCCGGGTTTTGTCTTCCCTCAAAATATGCTTGACTGTGCTATATCTGCACATTATAACGAACTATGTGAAAATATTTCACAAGAAAACTGATGTGTCGGGAGGAAAAGGAAATGAAGCTGAAATTCAGGGACAGAAAGAAAATGGCTTGGATTGCGAGGCATTTGGCAGTGATGCTGGCTGTGGGAAGTGTCGGGCTGTATGGGGGGAGCAGTATACGCAGAAGATATTGTCGAGATTAATAACGGATCCGATGGGTTGGACATCAGAGAGGACTGACCGTCCAGGCAAAACTGAAAAAAGCGTTCTGATAATTTTCAATAGCTACAAAAGCAAAATCCCGACAAGTCCTTATATATAGAAGGGTTTGCCGGGATTTTTATTTTTGGGCATGTTTTCATGGAATATGTGTAGATTTATCACTATTCGGGATTGACTGTGAAAATTCTGCACTGTATAATTATGTAATAGTATATAGTTCTTAATCTATCAGAAAAATCTTGAACTTATAGATATCCGTTAAGTCACCGTGCATCCAATGCATTTGATATTTCTGCAAGGAAGGGGAAATCGTCATGAGGAAGCGTTTTTTAGCGGGGCTTCTGTGTGCTCTATGCACCTGCATGCCGCAGGCATTCGCCCAGGAAGTCACAGTCACCGGCATGGGAATGGACAAGGACAGTGCCGTAAGGGATGCCTCCCGTCTTGCCGTGGAGCAGGTAGTGGGCACATACATCGATGCCCGTACCCTCATGGAGAACCTCGTCATCCAGCTGGACGAGGTCTACAAGAAATCCCAGGGCTTCGTCAAGAAAATCACGATCCTGAGCGAAGGGCGGCTGTCTGACTCCACCTACCAGGTGCAGGCCCGCATCGACGTGGACACGAATCCCAATGCCGAACTCATGGACCAGCTCACCATGCTCATGCGGCTCAACGATCCCAGGATTGCCGTGGTGGTGCTGGACAATACCGGCGGTGCGAACACCCACAACGAGGAAGCAGAAAGTGCCCTGAGTGCGCATCTCATCGAGCTTGGCTTTAATCACGTCATTGACGCAAACCATATCATAAGACTTTCCGATGCACAGCTTCTCAACAGCATCTACGAGGGACAGATGGGAATTTCCAACATAGGAACGGACAACGCCTGCGAGTTTCTCGTTCTCGGAAAGACAACGGCCAATACCGCCAATGTGATGGTGCCGGACTACAAGACCGGGCAAATGCTCGATGCCCCGCTGGTAAATGCCAGGACAAAACTGACTGTCAAAGTCCTGAAATACGATACGGGCGATCTCATCGGCACCTATACCGCACAAGCATCTGCCGTCGGAAACAACAATGAACGTGCGGTAGACTCGGGACTGGAAACGGTTGCCGCAGATGCCGCAAAGCAACTGGAAAAGACCTTCAAACAGTTCAGCGCAAAGGTCGGCACAGGTCTGGCGGTCACAATCCATGCCAGCGACTACAGCAAAGTCGAGCAATTGATGCAGGAACTTCGCTCCCTTGGAGACGTGGATAACGTCTACATCCGCAGCCACGACGGCAGCAAAACGGTCCTGGAGCTTGACACCGTGCAAAAATCCCATGCCATCGCGGCTTCGCTGCGCGCACGCAGCAAGCAGAGCATCGTCGTTGAAAACATCACGAACAGCAGTCTCGTCATTCGGCTGCCATAAGGAGGTTCCGTCACATGAGAAACAAAATCTTCCTTCCGCCCGCATATCTCCTCGCTCTTCTGTCTTTCCTACTCTTCCTCCCAGCACCAACAGCACGAGCGGCCTCCCTTTACGAGTATCCCAATGTCGCCGTGCTGCCCTACGCAAACAAGGCGGCGGTCTCTTCCCAGTTGTCCCTTGCAGATGCTTCTCTTGTGTCAGAATTCGTTATCGAAAAACTTCTCGACAGCGAACGGTTCAATGTAGTGGAACGTGAAGTCCTGATGAATATCATGCAGGAGCACAATCTCAACATGTCCGGCATGATCGACCCCATGACTGCCGTACAAGTCGGAAAGCTGGCAGGAGCCCAATATTTTGTTGCCGGGAGCGTAACGGGACTCAGCACCAAATCAAGCGGTCTTGGTTATGAGCACAGCAGAGTTGGCGGCCTGAATGCCAACAAAAACACTGTCATCGCCAATGTAACGGCACGATTCATCGACATCGAAACCGGGCGTGTGGTCATGGCTGTCAGCGGAACGGGAGAATCTGCCAGCACAAATATGGAGTTCAAACTGAACCAGAACAAGACAACCACCATCGAGACTACAGGCTATGATGACTACACGGAGGAAGAATACATCGCGGAAGGAGAAGAAACCTCCACAACTACCCACACCATCCGCATCGGCACACAGGATTTCAGCCAGGTTCAAGTACGAAATGCACTTTATAAAGCAGTTGACGATTTGATTTTCAACAAGAATTACGGTGTCCTTGCAAAAATGGACGGCAAATGGAAGAGAAGGAAGGTCTAAAGACATGAAAAAGAAATTTGTTGCAGCCGCCATCGCACTTTCCGTAGGGCTCGGCATTCATCCCGCCGGTGCAGAACAGCCCGCTGCGGAAGGCTATCGCCAGATCTTCCGGTCCGGCACCTTCTATGTGGAATACAAGGACAACTATACCGTGCGCATCATCGGCGAGAAGGATGGCAAGCGCATGGAGCGGACGAAATATGAGACGGGCATGAGCTGGATGGCGGTCCTGAACCCTCTCGGCATGCTCTTCGGCGGAAGCAGCCCAAAGCATCCCGAGGTCATGCACAAAGACGGGAAATACTATCAGTTCACAGAAAAGAACAAAGCAACCGTCTGCGATGACGACAAGCTCAACGAAGAAAATCTGAACCCCAGGGAAGGCTGGAGCAACATCGGGCAGAAACTGGCCCTTCCCACAGAACTTGCCGTGTTTTTCTGGGACGATCCCTACCGCGTGCAAATCAATGCCCTTTCTGCTCCAACAGAGACTTGGAGCGGGCAGAAGACCATCGACGACAAAGTATACGACTGCGACCGCTATGTCAGCGGCATCAACTCCGCCTCCGGCAAAGAGGAAGCATATTATGTGTACGACATGCTGTACCTGGAAGGCGCTCTCAAAAAAATCCAATCCTATGTTGTCCGAAACAACGAGGAATATCCTGTGAACACCTTGGATATCAAGAAAATCGAGGGAACTGTCCCGGAGGATCTCTTCAAAATCGGCAAAAACACGAAAATCTACGCCGCCGGCACAGGGGACATGAACGACCTTCTGGAACAGCCGGAACAAATCGACACGATGGAGGCGCTTTGATCATGACAAAGAGAAAACTGTTCGCTGCCCTCATGGGCGGAGTCCTGTCAACAGCCATTGCCTTTCCATATGTCAATGCAGCAAAAATCGATGCCTACAGGGACATTCTTCTGCAGGGAAGCTATACCATCCGATACGAAAACATCACACCGCCGCCCCGTGTCACCAACCGCGACAAGATGGACCTCTTCGGAAAAAACGGCATGTCCGTCGAGAAGAACGACTATCTCACCAATCGCCAGCGCATTGGCATTATTGTGGGTGACGGAGAAGACCGCTACGAGGAAGTGGGCGACGGCCAGTTCAACATGTGCCGTCTCACGAAGGGAAAAGAGGAATTTTATTTCACCAAATACAAAAAAGGGGACAAGTACGTCTACTTCGGCACAAAGGAAAACAAAGTCGAGGCCAATTCCAAGAACTATCTGTCGGAAATTGTGGAGGGCCAGAGCTATGGGGATGCCGATGTATCCCGTTTGCTGAAAGCCATGTTCCCCGCCGACAAGAAGACCGCCGGACAGGCAGTCTATGCCTATGTAAAGGGAGGAACGCTTTCGGATGGCACCTCCTATGAGGACTACAAGGGCATCCAAAACGGCATGACAAGCGTTATCCGCTATTATTTCCAAGGCCAGTCCCTCACGAAGATTGCCTCCGCCAACTATCATCGCACACCGGAGGGCAGCATTGACGGGTACAAGTGCATCGTCCGCGTTACAGAATTCACTTCCGTGCCGGACAAGGCACTGCTGAAGCTCCCGGAAGGCGTCGAGGATGTCACGAAGCGAAAGGACAAGGAAAAGAAATGAAAATGAAAGCATTGGCAACGGCAGCTCTTGCCACCACAATGGCAGTCTCCCCCATCGCCGCAGAGGCTGCCGAGGGGAACCCCACCTGCGTATTGATGAAGTTCACGGATGATACCCGCTATGACGCCATCGAGTCTGCGGCCTCCCTCTCCGATCTCGTAATGGAGAAGATGGTGTCCAGCGGCCGATTTAACCTCAAGGAAACCCGCCCCATCGACGAAAACATGGAAGCCCAGCTTTACGACGAGAAAGTGCGGGAGATGGCAGGCTTCGATGCCGCCATGTCCACCGGTGATTTCGACCAGCTTTTCGAAGGTCCCGGCTTCAACGAGGACAAGGCACAATCCATCGCCACCGCATCCGTGGGACAAATTGTCACGCCGTCCATCACAAGCCAGATTGGCAAAGCCCACAATGCAGACTATCTGATCCAGGGAACCATCATCAACCTGGGAACTGGGAACTGGTGGAACGAGGATTACATGGCTATGTCCTCTGCAATCAATATGGTTTCCGCCATGGCGGCAGCACCCGTTGCCTCCGCCCTGGGCGGTGCGCTTGGACCTTTGGGCGGACTTCTGGGTGGCCTTGACATCAAGCGTACCGGCATCGGTGTGCAGAGTGACATGCGGCTCATCAAGGCAGACACAGGAGAGGTCGTCTGGTCCAAGCGTGTCGTTGGCATTGCCGACCAGAAACAGGTCAGCCTTGGCCTCATCTCGGTCGGCACAACCAAGCTCAGTGCCAATCTCTATGCCAAGGCCATGGACAAGGCCGCAACGAGAATCGTCGACTCGCTCATTGCCGACATGGATGCCGGCAAACTGTTCGTAAAATAAGGAGGCTCCCATGAAAAAATGGATTGGGGCAGCATTCCTGCTTTTTGCCCTCCATGCTCCTTTTGCATCGGCGGCTGAAATCCCCGACCGTCCCACCGTTGCCGTCATGGATTTCGGCAAGCATGCCGGGGCAACGACGAAGGACATCATCATGACCAATACGGACAAGACCGCCTCCGACTACATCATCGAGGCATTGGTAAACAGCAACCACTACGATGTGATGTCCAAGGAACTCCTGGAGGAAAAAATCGCCGCCGAAGGCCTGAACACCACCGGGCTGGTGGATCCCGATACCGCAAAGCGCATCGGCGAGCTGCTGGGCGTTCGTTATATCATATACGGCAACCTGAACGACTTGAGCGGCAGTGGTACGGGCTGCAAGATTATTGTCGGCGGTGCCAATGTGCATACCGTCAAGGCCCACATCATTGCCCGCATGATGGACGTTGAGACCGGCGATATCGTCATGGCGGCAAAGGGCGAGGGCTCCTCAAAAAGCGCAGAAGGCATGGCAGGGACGGAAAAGCTCGGTTATATCACCATAGGGTCAAAAAGGATTTCCCAGGTCAGTGTCCACAACTCGCTGAAAAAAGCAGCCTACGATATGGTGGACAAACTGACAGAGAGATTGTTTGGCAAAAAGGCCAAGTAAAGAGGAGGGCTGACTATGAAACGGAACTTATGGAAAAAACTCCTCTGCGCCGGACTGTTGGGAAGTGCCCTGTTCCTGGGCGCAAATGCAGAGGCACGCGTCGTGACGGACCGCGTCCCCATGCTCACCTATGCAGACCATACCGTGCCCACCTACAAAGAACCCAACGGAAAACAAGTAGGCTTTATCTCCCCGAACGTCTGCCTGGTCATGATCCGGCAGATACGGCCGGACGGCTGGGCATACGGAAGTTACCCGATTGCAAGCGGAAAGCGGGTATATCGCTGGTTTGAAATGCGCGAACTGCAGGGATTTCAGGACTTCCAGAATTATTCCCTCACGATAAAAGGAGACAAGACCGTATACCGTACCTCCGCACAGGCAGCCAAGACCGGGCATCTTTTGAA
>JAFSWY010000325.1 GCA_017444295.1 Selenomonadaceae bacterium
AAAGGGGTGAGCCCTGAGGCCCATGTCGGCAAGGATGTAAAACTCGGCAAGGACGTTATCATCATGCCCTTTGCCGTGGTGGACGATCATTGTGTGATTGGTGACAGGGTGACCATCTACCCCCATGTCTATATCGGGCAGCATGCCGAAGTGGGGGATGATTCCATCCTGTATTCCAATGTGACGGTGCGGGAGTATTGCCGTGTAGGGAATCGATGTGTCCTTCACAGTTCGGCAGTGCTTGGATCCGATGGATTTGGTTTTACCACGAAGGAGGGCATTCATACGAAGGTTCCCCAGGTGGGGAATGCGGTGCTGGAGGATGATGTGGAGATCGGCTCCCATGTCGGCATAGACCGGGCTGCCATGGGATCGACCGTCATCGGGCATGGGACGAAGATCGACAATCTCGTGCACATTGGCCACAATTGCAAGATAGGCCCCAACTGCCTCATCGTGGCACAGACAGGGATTTCCGGCTCCACGACGGTGGGCAGCAACGTGACCTTCGGCGGGCAGGTGGGGACGGTCGGACATATCCACATCGGAGGGAACTCCGTCTATGCGGCGCGTTCCGGCATCATCGGCGATATGCCGGAAGGTGTCTTCTGTGCAGGCTTCCCCGTGCAGTCCCATGCAGAATGGCTGCGGATGCAGGCCGCCATGAAGCATCTGCCGGAAATGCGGAAGAAGCTCAGACAGCTGGAAAAGAAGCTGTCCGAGTACGAGAAGAAGTAGGAGAAGCAGCTTCATGTTGTCATATCATTTTGCCCGTCTTGCAAGCTGCCTTGCCTGCCTGCTGCCGGGCAGTCTTGCGGAAATCGTCGGCAGGGGCTTGGGAGCGCTTGCCTGGGTGGTCATTCCCAAATGGCGCAAGGCCATGGCACGGGAGAATATCATTCTTTGCCTTGGTGTTGACGAGGCAGAGGCAGACCGCATCGCGAAGTCAAGTGTTGTACGGTTCGGCCCGATGACCATGGAAGTGCTGAGATTTTCGGTGCTCAAGCAGCATATGGAGAAATACGTGGCCATTGAGGGGGGCGAGCACCTGAAAGAGGCCGTGGCGCGTGGGGAAGGCGGCATTATTGTTTCCGCGCATAGCGGCAACTGGGAACTCCTGGGAGGCGCTCTTTCCCAAGCGGGATTTCCTCTTGTGGGCGTTGCAAAGAAGCAGGATTCCGAGGGACCGGACAGGTTCATCAATGAGCAGCGCGTTGGCATTGGTATGCATATCACCTATCGGACAAATGTGCGGGAAATGTATGACATGCTCATGAAGGGCTGGTTCATAGGGCTCATCATGGACCAGGATGTGAGCGTCCATGATGGCATTGTCCTGGATTTTTTTCATCGCCCCACAAATTGCGCTGTTGGCGCTGCGTCTATGGCGAGGTTCAAGGGAGTCCCCATCTTTCCGGCGTTCATGCACCGCAATATGGACGGGACGCACCGCATTGTCATCCTGCCCCCGCTTCGTGTGGAGCGCACGAAGGACAAACGGGAGGATATCCGGCGCACGACGCAGGAGATTGTACGCCTTACGGAGGAGCATATCCGCAAGTACCCGGAGGAATGGTTCTGGCTGCATGACCGTTGGAAGTCCATGCGGGAGGAACAGCGCTGGAAACCAACCCGGGGAGATTGACCTGTAAAGCAGGTCTTGCATGAATGGAGATTGTTCGGTAAAATAGGAGAAGATGGAATTTTGGAAAGGGGGAAGGCTTTTGCAGTTTCAGACAACATTAGCTTCTGCAGTTGCCTATGAAGGTGTGGGACTTCATTCCGGCAAAAAAGTCCATATGGAATTGCAGCCTGCCCCGGCGGGAACAGGGCTTGTGTTTGTTCGGACGGATCTTCCCAAGGCTCCGATGATTCGGGCAATTGCAGCGAATGTGGCCTCCACGATGCGTGCCACCACACTGGAGGAGGCCAATGCAAAGGTGTTTACGATAGAGCACCTCATGAGTGCATTTCATGCTATGGGCATCGATAATTGCCGCATTGAAATGGATGCAGAGGAACCGCCTGTGGCGGATGGCTCTTCCCTGGTTTTTTGGGGGCTTATGCGAACCGCAGGGCGGAAGGAATTGGAAAGCCCCCGAATGGAAACCGTGATTGACAGGGTATACCGGGTGGATGATCCAAAGAATGGAAGATTTGTCATGGCAGTTCCCTATGATGGCTTCCGCGTGAGTTTTACCTCTGTGAATCCCCATCCCCTCATTGGCGTGCAATATGAGGATTTCGTCGTGGGGGAAGAAGTCTATGGGAAAGAGATTGCCCCTGCCCGTACCATCGCCTATGAAAAGGAAGTGGAGGCCCTGAGGCAAATGGGGCTCGGCCTTGGGGGCACTTTGGAGAATGTCATCGTCTACAATGATGATGGCTGGATGAACGAGCTTCGCTTCGAGGACGAGCTTGTCCGCCATAAGATACTGGATGTCATTGGGGATCTGCGGCTGGCGGGCATCCTTCGCGGCCATATCATCGCTGTGGCATCGGGGCATGCGATGAATACCGAATTGGCGAAAAAGATTGCTGCCGATGCGGGGAAGCTTGGATAAAAGCAATTTGTGGGAAATTATCATAGTGAATAATGTATTTTCAGGAAGAAGGAAAAGAAATGGTCTTAGATATCAATGAAATTCAGAAAATCCTGCCGCATCGTCCTCCGATGCTTCTGGTGGATCGCATCATCGATCTGGTGCCCTTCAAGTCTGCTGTGGGGATCAAGAATGTCACCATGATGGAGCCCCAGTTCCGCGGGCATTTTCCGGGCCAGCCGATCATGCCGGGGGTACTCCTTCTGGAGGCCATGGCACAGGTTGGCGGTGTAGCCATGCTCTATCCCGAGGAACATCGGGGCAAGCTTGCCCTCTTTGGCGGCATGGAGAATGTGAAGTTCAAGCGCCCTGTCGTTCCCGGTGACCAGGTGGTCACGAAGGCGGAGCTTGTCCGTGTGCGCGGGGATTTTGGGACCCTTCATGCCGATGCCTATGTGGATGACAATCTGGTGGCATCCGCTGATTTCAAGTTCGCCTTGAAAAAGCCTGATACAGTTTGAACGTCTGTTTTTTGGCAGAAGAGAAGAAAATCGCAGTTCACCTCGTGAAATAGAGGTATTGATGCCCATATCGCGCAAGAGGTTTTGCAGATGATATGGCGAGACAGAATTGTTGACTTGGGCAACAATGCGGAAAATCATGGGGTTGAAGGAGTTGGAACAGATGGGTGCAGAGAATAAAGTTCTGGCATATATACATGAGACGGCAGTCGTTTCCCCCGGGGCAAAGATTGGCAGGAATGTGGAGATTGGGCCGTATTCTGTGATCGGTGAGAACGTGGAGATCGGTGAGGGAACGAGAATCGGCCCTCATGTAGTCCTTGCAGGATGGACGAGCATTGGCAAGGATTGCCAGATCTTTCAGGGAGCCTCTGTGGGTGAGGTGCCGCAGGACCTGAAATTCAAAGGTGAGAAGAGCTATACCTTCATTGGGGACAGGACGGTGATCCGTGAGGGTGTCACCATCCACCGTGCCGCCGGGGAAGAGGAAGAAACGCGTGTCGGCAGCGATTGCCTGCTCATGGCGATGTCACATGTGGCGCATAACAGCATTGTGGGAAACCATGTCATCATGTCGAACATGGCGGGCGTGGCCGGCCATGTCATCATCGAGGACCGTGTTGTCATCGGGGGTATGGCGGGAATACACCAGTTCGTGAAGATCGGCCGCAATGCCATGGTGGGCGGTATGGCAAAACTCGTGCAGGATGTGGTGCCCTATACGATTGTCGATGGCCATCCGGCCAAGGTGGTGGGGCTCAACAGCGTGGGGATTTCCCGTGCAGGCATCCCGCTGGAGATCCGCCGCAGCATCAAGAAGGCCTATAAGATACTGTATCGTTCCGGGTTGTCACTGACAGAGGCTATTTCAGTGATTGAACAGGAAGTGGATTCCAGCGAGGAAGTGGAGCATTTCCTGCGCTTCTTGCGGAATGCGGAACGCGGCATTTGCCGTGAGCGCCGCAATAATGATTGATTTGGAGGTCGCTCATATGGAGAGGATTGGATTGCTGGCAGGCATAGGAAAACTGCCGGTGGAATGTGCCAGGGCTGCGAAGGCTATGGGGTATGAGGTCTATACCGTGGCCCTGCTGCCGGAGACGGATCCGGAGACGGCGGATTTTTCGGCAGAGTTCAAGGAGATCAGTGTTGCCCATCTGGATGCAATCCTGAATTATTTGCAGGAAAAGGAAATCAAGAAGGTCACTGTCATTGGCAAGGTGACGAAGGAGCTCCTGTTCAATGCAAAGATTACACCGGATGCCCG
Source organism: Selenomonadaceae bacterium (assembly GCA_017444295.1). Taxonomy (GTDB): domain Bacteria; phylum Bacillota; class Negativicutes; order Selenomonadales; family Selenomonadaceae; genus UBA3796. The sequence goes on from JAFSWY010000325.1 coordinate 4,332, forward strand.
CATGATGCAGCTCATCATGTCTCTGCCGGATCGCAGCGACGACACCATCATGATGATGTTTGTGAGGGAGTTGGCGAAGTGCGGCATGGAGGCATTTGACCAGACAATGCTCATCCGCAAGCTGATGCCTCATCGCGGCACCATCACAAAACGCGAGCCCACGGCGAAGGAGAAGCAGGATATGGAGTTCGGTTTCCGCATGGCAAAGGAGATCGGGCGCCTTGATGTTGGGCAGACTGCGGTTGTGAAGGATTTGGCAGTCATGGCCTTGGAGGCCATCGAGGGAACGGATGCATGCATTGCGCGGGGTGGTGCCCTGGCCAATGGCGGTGCGGTCATCGCAAAGGTGGCAAAGCCGCAGCAGGACAATCGCTTTGATGTTCCCACGGTGGGTCTCAAGACCATTGAGACCATGGTTTCGGTCAAGGCATCGGCACTGGCAATTGAGGCGGACAAAACGCTGCTGGTAGAGAGGGAGAAGGTCTTGGCCCTGGCCGAGGCAAACGATATCACCATCGTGGCCATGTAGCAGGCTGCAAGACGCGAGGATATTATAGTCCGCGCGTCTTTTCTGCGTAAGGTGTTTGGGGGTGGCAAACGTGAAGATCATGCTGTCGGCCGGCGAGACATCAGGGGATCTGCATGGCGCACGCATAGCCGGGGAACTCAAGCACCAGGAGCCCGGCACAGAGCTCGTGGGATTTGGCGGTGACCGCATGGCAGAGCAGGGCGTGCGTCTCTGGCATAATTTCAAGAACTACAATGTCATGGGGGTTTGGGAAGTTCTCGTGAATCTTCGGAGGATATGGGAGCTTTTGCGCGATCTGGAGGAGCATATGCGCCAGGAGAGGCCGGATCTTCTGGTGCTTATCGACTATCCGGATTTCAATTGGCGCCTGGCGAGGCGGGCAAAGGCCCTGGGGATCCCCGTGTTTTCCTTCATACCGCCCTCTGCCTGGGCCTGGAGGAAGGGCAGGGCAAAGGAATGCGCAGCCATTGCGGATGAGTTTGTCTCGATTTTCCCCTTTGAATTGAAACCCTATGAGGAAGCAGGCGCGAAGATTTCCTTTTGGGGAATCCCTTGGTGGATGCGGTGAAAGCCTCCCTTTCTTCAGATGAGGCGAGAGAATTCTTTGGGTTGGAGCGGACGGAGCCGGTTGTGCTCCTCATGCCGGGCAGCCGCCGCCAGGAGATCCATCGCTTGTTCGCTCCTATGCTCCATGCTGCGGGATTGCTGCTTCGGGAACGCCCGAATACGAGGTTTTTCCTGCCGGTGGCAGACGGTGTGGATGAAACGGTTCTTCAGAGGATGATCTCTGACGCAGGCATCCCGGTGACATTGACCCATGAATACCGTTATGATCTCATGGGGCTTGCCGATGTGGCCATAGCGACTTCCGGGACGGTTGTGATGGAAGCGGCCCTTATGGGGCTGCCTTGTGTTGTCCTCTACCGGATGGCTGCCTTCAATTACTTGATTGGGAAATTGCTGGTACATGTGGAGCATATCAGTTTGCCCAATATCCTTTTGGGACGAAGGGCCTTGCCGGAACTGCTTCAGGATGAGGTCCAGCCTGCACGTATTGCAGAAGAGGCACGGGGACTTTATCGCGGGGAGCGGCATCGCGACGAGGTGACGGAGGCATTGGCAAAGGCCTGCCATTGCCTGGGGAAGCCGGGGGCGGCATCCCGCATCGCCGCAAGGGTTCTTGCAGCGGCGAAACGAGGAATGACGGGGGAAAACAATGAAAAACTATAAGAGATTGCTTGCTTATATGCGCCCGTATCTGCATCGGCTGCTTCTGGCGATTGTCTTTATTGTCCTGGCAGCATCGGCGAATCTCTATCTTCCTTGGATCATCAAGGACATGATTGACGATGTGCTGGCGGCAAAGGACATGATGATGCTGAATGTTATTTCCGTCAGTATTGTGGTGGTATTCTTTTTCCGTGGCATTTTCTATTACGGGCAGTCCTATCTGGTTTCCTATATCGGGCAGCGTGTGGTCATCGATGTGCGGGAGGTGCTTTTCCGCAAATTCCAGCGCATGCCGATCTCCTATTTCGACCGTCATCAGACAGGCGAGACCATGAGCTATCTCACGAATGATGTCAATGCCATGCAGAGCGCCCTGGTGGACAGCCTGATCGAGCTGGTCACGGAAGGGGCGATCCTCATCGGTTCCCTGGTCATGATGGTCTATCTTGACTGGAAACTCAGTCTTCTCACCTTGGTGGTGATTCCTCTCGTGGGACAGGCCATGAAGATCTTTGGGCGCAAGATCAAGGTTACGGGAACCGTGATCCAGGAACGGCTGGCGGATATCACCTCGCTGCTTCAGGAGAGCATTTCCTCCATCCGCATCGTGAAATCCTTTGTGCGGGAGGACTATGAGATCGAGCGTTTTTGCAAGCAGAACGACCTGAATTTTCAGGCAGCTATGAAGAATGTACAGCTTACGAGCCTCCTGACGCCGACGGTGGAGTTTCTGGCAGCAGTGGCGGTTACTTTCATCGTCTGGTTTGGCGGCTATGAGGTGGTCAATGGGGAAATCACGGCGGGAGCTCTTGTGGCCTTCCTGACCTATGCCGTGAACCTTGCGAATCCTGTGAAGCGGCTCTCGAGGGTCTATGGCAATATCCAGAAAGCAATGGCGGCCGTGGACCGTGTGTTCGCGGTGATCGACCTGGAGGAGACGGTGAGCAACAAGCCGGGAGCTGTTGCCCTGCCGGTGACACAGGGACATGTGACGGTGAAGGATATCACTTTTTCCTATAAGGATGGCGTACCCGCACTGCAGGATGTCTCTTTGGAAGCAAAGCCCGGGCAGATGATTGCCTTTGTGGGACCCAGCGGCGCGGGAAAATCCACCATTGCCAACCTGATTCCCCGGTTTTATGATGTGACGGAGGGAGAGATCCTCATCGACGGGCATGATATCCGTGACGTGACGGTGGAATCCCTGCGCCAGCAGATCGGCATTGTGCCGCAGGAGACCACGCTTTTCAGCAACACGGTGCGGGAAAATATCCGTTATGGGCGCCTGGATGCCACGGATGAGGAAGTGGTGGCCGCGGCAAAGGCTGCCAATGCGGACGTGTTTATCAGGGAATTGCCGAAGGGCTACGATACCCAGATCGGGGAGAGGGGGTTGAACCTTTCCGGCGGGCAGCGCCAGCGCATCTCGATTGCGAGGGCCATTCTCAAAAATCCCCGCATTCTCATTTTGGATGAGGCAACCTCGGCACTGGATACAGAGAGCGAGAAGATCGTGCAGGCGGCTTTGGACAAGCTCATGCTGGGCAGGACCTCCTTCGTCATTGCCCATCGTCTCTCCACCATCTTTGAGGCCGACCAGATCTATGTCATTGATGGCGGACAGATCCGGGAGCATGGGACACACGAGGAACTGCTGGCGAAAGGCGGTCTCTACAGCAATCTTTATCATATTCAGTTCAGCAAGACTTAGATGATAGGACAAAGAGGGAAAGAAAATGCAATTACTATACAATATAACAGCGGTTGTCCTTGTCATACCGGTCCTGCTGATCTTTCTGGTCCGGGCGACACGGGAACGGGGCTTTGTGGAGCGCATTCGTCAGAGCGTGTTTGGGATATTTCCCTCCCATGCCATCGAGAAAGTGGAAAAGAAGAACTGCATATGGGTGCATGCCGCTTCTGTGGGGGAGATCGTTGCAACGAGTCCGCTGATCAAGGAATTCAGGAAGGAATTCCCTAAAAGCCCGATCCTGGTCTCCGTGGTTACCACCAGCGGATATGAGATGGCGAACCGCATCATCAAGGATGCGGACAGCATCATATACTATCCTCTGGACTTTCCCTGGCTTGCGGGTAACGTTCTGAAGCGCATCCATCCCCGGGTGTTCCTGCCGGTGGAAACGGAGATGTGGCCGAATTTCCTCAAGATGGCGAGGAAACTCAGGATTCCCGTCATGATGGTCAATGGCCGCATCAGTGACAAAAGCGTGAAACGCTACAGATATCTGCACAGCATGCTTTCCGATATGATCGGCACCATGACAAAGTTCGCCATGCAGTCCCCTATTGATGCGGATTACATCAAGCGTCTGGGGGCTCCTCCGGAACTTGTGACTGTCACGGGCAATACGAAGTTTGACCAGACCTATACGGATGTATCGCGGGAGGAAAAGCAAAAGATTCTGGACGATATGGGGCTCGCTGGCAGCGAAGGGATTTTCCTGGCAGGAAGCACCCATAGGGGCGAGGAGGCATTTGTCCTGCAGGCCTTCAAGGCTGTGCGGGAAAAGCACCCGAAGGTAAAACTGGTGATTGCCCCCAGGGAACTTCTCAGGACCATGGAGGTCATCCATATCTGCAAGTCGGCAGGCTTTGCTGTTGCAACGCGTACGAATCTCCAGGAGCATCCGGGAACCGGTCATGACATCGTCATCCTCGATACCATTGGTGAGCTTGGCAAGGTCTATAGCATCGGGGATGTCATCTATGTGGGGGGAAGCCTTATCTCCCATGGAGGACATAATATCCTGGAACCGGCAGCCCATGGCAAGGCGATTGTCGTTGGGCACAATATGTTCAATTTCAAGGATACCCATGCCCTGTTCACGAAACGGGATGCCTGCATCACCGTGAAGGACGCGGAGGAACTGGCCCGCCAGACAGCAAGGCTGTTTGACGAACCGCAGGAGCGTCGGCGCATGGAGCAGGAAACCCTGGCCATCGTCAATGAGAATAAGGGTGCTGCCCGCAAATCTGCCATCATCCTGCATGAGATGCTGGAGGAGTATGAGGCGAAGGAAAATGCCCTGCATGTCCGGGCAACCGAGAAAGTGGAGAACCTTCAGACCTATTTCATCAATCTCGTGCACAGCAAGGAAGTCCATGGTGTCTTCCTGAATGTCATCATGGCCGTGCTCTATTGCTTCTCGATGATCTATCGCCTGCTGGTGAACATGAAGCTGGCCGGCTATAAGGTGGGAATCTTTCGGAGGGAGAAGCTGGATTGTTTTGTCATCAGCCTGGGGAATGTCACGGTGGGAGGCACAGGAAAAACACCTACGGCACAACGGCTGGCACGGGATATCCGGGATATGGGATACCGTGTCGTCA
>JAFSWY010000326.1 GCA_017444295.1 Selenomonadaceae bacterium
CGGACGAACAGCGACCATATGATGCTTCGCATGCTCGAGAAAACGGAGCTTTGCAATCTCGGCAGTTATTGGCTCAAGGATGCTTATCGCCAGTATGATTTCCGTCGCATCCCTGTGGAAGGCATGGAGGGGCGCATTGCCTTTGGTTTTCTTTCCCACAAGGATGATCCCCTTGGCAAAGATGCGGCGGATTTCCTCGCATTCCTGCGCCGCACTCTGGAAATCGATGCGGTTGGGGACACATGACATAAGGATTTGTTATAGGGTGACATAACAACCTCGCCATATCGAAGAAAAAACTTCCTTGCTATACTTTTCTCAGAGAAAGATGGCAAGGAAGTGATTTTATGAGAGCCTTTGCTTGTGGCGAACCGCGATTGGAATCCTTCCGTTCCCATGGGGAAGCGGCAACGGGAGAGGTGCGCATGGATGTCGGTTCCATCCATCGGACACTGCTCGTTTATGCCGCGCCCCTGCTTTTGATGCAGCTCCTTCAGCAACTTTACAATATTGCGGACTGTGCGGTGATCGGACGCTTTTGCGGTGCCTTCGGTCTTGCGGCAGTGGGGGTTGCCGGGCTGGTGCTGGCCGTGCACATCAATTTCTTCATCGGTTTTTCCGTTGGTGTGACTTCTGCCGTTTCGCGGCTTTTTGGTGCGCGGCAGTATGAAAAACTGCGTTGTGCCATAGCCACGTCGGTTGTTATCGCAGTGGGGGCGGGCGTTCTCCTGACCTTCCTGGGAGAACTTTTGGGGCAGCAATATCTTTCGTGGCTTTCCTGTCCGGTTGAAGCAATGGGGGATGCGCTTCTTTATCTTCGCATCTGTTTTTGGGGGCTTGTGCCGCAGCTCGTTTACAATGTCGCAAACGGCATCCTGCGTGCCCTTGGCAATACGAAAACGCCGCTTGCCTATCTTGCGGTTTCGGCGGTCTTGAACGTGGCTCTTGACCTTGTGCTGGCCGTTGGCCTTGGTTATGGTTTTGCAGGTGTTGCTTGGGCGACATTGGCAGCCCAATGGATTGTTGGTCTTGCGATGCTTTGGCGGCTTACGCGGCTGGATACGCGTTTTTGTCTTGGCAAGGATGCGCATCTTTTGAAGATGGCGGAGTTCCTTGCGCTTTTGCGACTGGGGGTCCCTTCGGGTTTGCAGGCGGCGTTCATGAGTCTTTCGTCGCTTCTTATACAGGTCAGCATCAATGCCTTCGGGCCTGCGGCGATGGCGGGCATGGTGGTCTTTGCAAAAATCGAGGGCTTTCTCTATTATCCGGCCTTTGCCTACGGCATGGCGTTGACGGGATTCATTGGACAGAATCTCGGTGCAGGGCAGCTTGAACGTGTGGAAGAGGCGATGCGCATCAGTTGTCGCACGGCAATCTGTGCGACGGTGGTCATTTCTGCGGTCTTGATGGTCGTTGCAGAGCCGTTGGTGGGATTTTTCACCGAGGATGCGGCGACGCTGGCGAACGGCCTTGCTGCGGTCTATTGGACTTTTCCCTTCTATTTTCTTTACTCATTGAACCAGGTTTATATCGGCGGCCTCAAAGGGCTGGGAGAAGCGGGAATCCCTCTGGTCTCGGCCCTTTTCGCCTATGCGCTGTTCCGCGTGCTTTGGTGCGAGGTTCTGCTTCCCCATTGGCACGACATGGCGGTCATCTATAACGCCTACAACATCAGCTTCCTTGTCTCGCTTTCTATTCTCGTTCCTGCCTACCGACGTGCTTATCATGGCCTGATGATCTCAAGATCCTGATGCACTCTGCTGTGATTGAGCTTTCGGTTCCCGTTTTTAACGCAACAGAAAGAACAATGCGGGAAACAGGACCAGCAAGAAAATCCCTGTCGTCAGGATAAAGGAGGCCACGGCGAAATCCACGTTGAGCTTGTACAGCCGTGTCGTGACGACGGCATTGATGGCGGTGGGGGCCATGGCGCAGACAAAGAGGGTGTTGACCAGCACGGGGTCGGTGAACACCAGCCGGGAGGCATACCAGATGATGGCGGGAACGATGGCGAACCGCAGGAAAACGAGATCCCAGGTTCTGGAATAATATACCCTTGCTCGATGGAAGTCAATCAGGAATCCCACGGGCATAAGGGAAATCCATGCGGAGATATGCACCAGCCAGGAAAAAATATCTCCGAAGAACTCCGGCCTTGGAACCTTTCCGATGTTCAGAAGAAACCCTGCCAGCATTCCCAAAAGGCATACCTGGTTCCAGCTCAGGAACATGTCCCGCAAATTGCGCCAATGGCCTCCCCGGTGCATCACAGGCCGATTCCCGCCCCGGCGGAGGCAGTGGAGGGAATAGAAATGCTGCGCCAGTGGAAAGCATACGAGCACCAGCAGGACATTCTGGCAAATGCCGATCATCTGGGAATAGGCAAAGCCTTCCTCACGATATAAGATAAAGGCGCATACCCCGCCCAATGTGCCGATGTTCGAGAGCATGGCGCTGATGACATAGGCTCCCCTGTCCAACGGGTTATGATATTTTCGCGCAAAGGTGAGATGCCCCAAAAGCCCCGGAAGCAAGACGAAAAGTGTACCGAAAAAGGGCATCCAGACCAGTTCGGGGGAAATTGGCATGACCCAGAAACTCAGGAGGGAGAGCACCGTAAAAACGCCTACGACATTGAAGCGGATGGCCTTGTTGACAAACCCGTCCCCCACAAGATCCTTGCAGTGCAGGAGGTATCCAACGACCAGAGGAGCCAGCAAATCTGTGAATATCAGGAGCACACGCGAATAACTTCCTTCCATGCGGGATCACTTGAACCTTTCTTGGCAGCTGCCAGATTTCCTTCCAAGGGGGGAGCTTCACATTATTTTATCATAGCCGACACAGCAGGGGAAACCCTGCTTTTTCTTTTTGTGTGGTCGTGCATCCACGGCGGCGCAGCATCCAAGTTTTGGCGTAACGCACATTTACGGAAGGCTTCCACATGCTTTGCCCGTCATGGTATAATGTCCTTGTTGCTCCATCCCGAATTTCTGACAACAGAAAGGAGGGTTGCCATGTTTTTGTACAAACGGTTTTGGGAGGCAGTCGTGGCCAGTGTAGCGGCCTACTACATTGGCAAGTGGCTTGACTTGCTGTTTTCTTTCCTCATGGAGTGACAAGAGCCCCAGTCTGGCATAGCTGAGAATATGCAAGGAACCCCCGTGACGGCCATCACGGGGGTTCCTTTTGCCATGCCTGAGCACAAACGGTTTTACCTGCCATGATTATATCACCTTTGCAAGCTGTTGGCAATTCGAAAAACCGTATGCAATATTACATGGCAAATATTACATGAGTCCCGGCAGGACGTTCTGGAACATGCTGAGCACGAGAAGGACAGCAAGCCCTGTCAGGCCGGCGACGAAGCCGCCCACGGTCCACGCTTTCATGGTCTGGGGGAAGGTGAAACCGGAGAAGCGGTTGACCACCCAGAAGCCGGAGTCGTTCGGCAGGGAAAGACCTACGCCGC
>JAFSWY010000327.1 GCA_017444295.1 Selenomonadaceae bacterium
ACGGCATGCATCGGCCCGGTGACGGCGGAAACCTGCCGGAAGAACGGCATTGAGCCGGATATCGTGGCGGAGGAGTACACGATATCCGGCCTGGTGGAAGCCATGGGCAAATCCTTGGAGGACGGTGCAGTTTAAGGAGTTGTCGGACGTGGTTTCTGCATTTCCTGTATGGCGCGCCGAAGCTCCATTTCGCTCAGGGCCATCAGGAACTCGATGCCGTAGATGATGAAGCTCACGATGAATTTGAACCAGACAAAGAGGGCGAAGAGGCCAAAGAGGGAGCCATAGGCAATCCCCATCTCGGGCACCAGGAGCATGCACCAGCTGTATATGCCCGTGACGGCCAGCCACAGGCAGGTCACCACGAGGGCGGTGAGGGCTGCCTGATGGAAGGGCGGCGTATAGGAGTGGGGGGCAAAGATGTAGAAGAAGGTGAGCCAGACCACCAGCACCGCGAAGGGGAGAAGGATGCGCAGGACATTCCAGAGGAAGAGGAAGGCATCGGGGAGCCCGGTGGTTTCGTCAAGGTAGTAGACAACGGTGTTTCCGAAGACCGGCAGCCCCAGGGAGAGAAAGATGACGAGCATGAGGCCGAAGGTGAAGATGGTGCCCTTGGCGTATACCAGAAGGTTGTGGCCGGCGTCGTGCGCCATTTCCTTTGTATGGGCATAGTCCAGGCTGTCTGTGGCCCGTGTGAGTATGACGAGCCCCTGGACAAAGCTGTACATGGAGAAAAGGCCTGTCACCCACATCCAGAGTGTGCTGCGGGAGGCCATGATCCGCTTGATATCACCAATGATGGGGCCGGCCATGCGGTCCGGGAGGTAATAGGCGGCAATCCCGTAGATGGCATCCACCTGGGAGGCCATGACGAAAAGCATGAGGTTCACGGTGAAGACCAGGAAGGGGAGGAACCCTAGGAGGAAGTAGTATGTGGTGCCGGAGGCCATGTCAAACCAGCTTGAGATGCGGTGATAGTCCGAAAAGCGCCGATAGAAAAACAGGATGGTCTGCCACATGGGGGCAAGGCGTTTCAATATGCTTTGCACCAGTCGGTCCATATTGTTTTCCTCCTTTGCGTTACAATTTTGCGATATGGAAGGAGATGATATGGAAGTATTCTATTTTGAGGTACGTCAGTCCTGCAAGAGCGGAACAAATGTTATGGAGACTGTGACTTGGGAGGTCTTGTTATGTATATGCAGAAACTTCGTCCGCGCCGCATGCGGATCAGCGCAGGGGTGCGGGACATGGTGCGGGAGACGGAGCTTTCCGTAAAGGATTTCGTCTATCCGATCTTTGTTGTGCCCGGGGAGCATGTGCGGGATGAGATTCCCAGCATGCCGGGATGCTATCATCTTTCTGTGGACAATGCGGTGAAGCTGGCGCAGGAGATTTATGATTTGGGGATTCCCTCGGTGGAGGTCTTCGGGCTGCCGGAGTACAAGGACGAGATTGGGTCCAGCGCATGGGACATGAAGAGCCCTGTGCAGCGGGCCATTGTTGCCATCAAGGAGGCTGTGCCGGAGCTGGTCATCGTGGGGGATGTCTGCCTCTGCCAGTACACGAGCCACGGGCATTGCGGCAAGCTCTGCGGCCATTATGTGGACAATGACGAGACGCTGAAGCTTTTGCAGAAGGTGGCGGTGAGCCAGGCAAAGGCAGGGGCGGACATCATTGCGCCATCGGATATGATGGATGGGCGCGTGGCGGCCATTCGCGAGGCCTTGGATGGGGATGGCTTCCTGAATGTCTCCATTATGTCCTATGCGGTGAAGTATGCCTCTGGATATTACGGCCCCTTCCGGGATGCGGCGGACAGTGCGCCACAGTTCGGTGACCGGCGGCAGTATCAGATGGATCCGGCCAATGTGCAGGAGGCGCTCAAGGAAGTGGATCTCGATGTGGCAGAGGGTGCGGATATCATCATGGTGAAGCCGGCCCTTGCCTATCTGGATGTGGTGCGGAGGGTGCGCGACCACATCCATCATCCCGTGGCGGTCTACAATGTCAGCGGCGAGTATGCCATGGTGAAGGCGGCGGCGAAGAACGGGTGGATCGATGAGAAGCGCATTGTGCTGGAGACGTTGACCGGCATGAAGCGGGCCGGGGCGGATATTATCATTACGTATCATGCCATAGAGGCGGCGAAGTGGATGGCGGAGTCTTAAGAGGGGCCGGGGAATGAGGGTGGCTTGCAGGGCATAAATGCCTCCCTCTTGGAGGGATGTGCCCCGAAGGGGCGGAGGGAGTCTTGCAGACGAACTTCACGGATTTAGATTTTGATGGGAAAGGAGCAGAAAACACCATGCTTACTTGTGTGGAGATATGTGCAGGTGCAGGCGGACAGGCGTTGGGTCTGGATATGGCAGGATTTTCCCATATTGCGCTTGTGGAATATGAAAAGGAATATTGCGACGTTTTAAAGGCCAATCGTTCCAATTGGAATGTTATTTGCGCTGATGTGCATGATTTCAATGGAAAAAAGTATCGCGGCGCAGATTTGTTGGCTGGCGGTGTGCCCTGCCCTCCCTTCTCGGTCGCTTCAAGGCAGTTGGGGAAGGATGACGAGCGTGACCTGTTCCCGGAAGCCATTCGGCTTATAGGGGAAATCAAGCCTCGTGCCGTCATGCTTGAGAATGTCCGTGGTTTTTTGGATGCAAAATTCAATGAGTATCGGGAATATATTTTGAATTCCATAAGAGATCTGGGCTACCGTGTTTCCATAAAGTTGTTGAACGCTTGTGATTATGGTGTGCCTCAATTGCGTCCGCGGGTTGTGATTGTGGGAATAAGGAATGATGAGGCGGGACTTTTTTCATATCCTGAAAAATTGTCGGGGCATATTCCTACCGTTGGCGAAACATTAAAGAAGCTTATGGGAGCTAACGGGTGGGAGAATGTTGGCGTATGGGCTGAAAACGCAAACAAGATTGCGCCCACGATTGTGGGGGGAAGCAAGAAACATGGGGGGCCGGATTTGGGACCGGTTCGTTCCAGACGGGCGTGGGCAGAGTTGGGTGTTGACGGGAACGGGGTAGCGAATGAGGCGCCACCGCCTGATTTCCAAGGAATGCCAAGGCTTACGAAGGAAATGATTGCCTTGATTCAGGGCTTTCCGAAGGAATGGAGTTTTGGCACCAAGAAGACAGCTGCCTGCCGGATGATAGGAAATGCATTTCCGCCACCTGTCGCAAGGGCGGTGGGACTTCAGATACGGAGGTGCCTTGCTAATGGATGAGGCATTGATTTCTACAGCGCGAAAAAGATATCATGAAAGACTGGTAGAAAATCTGGTGTTGACGATTTCCCCTTCTGGAGTGGCATCAAATGCGGATTCAAACAATGCACCGTCAAGACGGATTGCCCAAATGGTGGCCGAAAAACTGGGGGCATCCGTTAGAGAGAAGCTGCAAGGGCAGACAGCGGGAACTCTTTTTGAGCAGATAACCATGCAGTTTGTCTCGGATACTTTTCCGTCATTGCAGCATCTGCGTCCCGGTTCATGGAAAATTCTTAAGTTGGGAAACCAGAGCGCAATCAAGACCTCGGATTTTGCCCAATATGAGCATCTTTCCTATTTGGCGCAGCTTGTGAGCGAGAACAGGCAGCTTTCTGCAATGCTTGGAAATGATTACATGGTCGCGCCGGATGTTGTCGTCTATCGCGATTTGTGTGAGGATGAGGAAATAAATGACGGCAAGAGGATTGTCTCGGACGATGTTTGCACGATGGCTGATCTGAGGAAAAGGAATGGGGGCAAGCCGATATTGCATGCGTCTGTGTCGGCAAAATGGACGATGCGGAGCGACAGGGCGCAGAATAGCCGGACGGAGGCACTGAACCTGATTCGCAATAGAAAAGGGCATTTGCCGCATATCGTTGTTGTCACCGGGGAGCCGCTGCCATCACGATTGGCATCCTTGGCATTGGGAACGGGTGATTTGGATTGCGTGTATCATTTTGCACTGTATGAGTTGATGGAAGCTGTTCGGGAATACGGGAAGCAGGACCGGGAGGACATAGTGGAGACGCTTATGAATCTGGTGGATGGGAAAAGGTTGAAGGATATCTCTGATTTGCCGTTGGATTTGTCTTCTTAGGAACTGTGATGATTGCGTTAAGCAAGTTTCTCGATGGGAAAGGAGATTTTCATGCTGAATTTGACGAAATCTGCTGAGGCGTTTGCTGAGGCGAAGACGCTGATGCCGGGGGGCGTGAACAGTCCGGTGCGGTCCTATGCCAGTGTGGACTCGAATCCGCCGTTTATTGCGAGGGCGGAGGGGGCGAAGATTTATGACATTGACGGGAATGAGTACATCGACTATGTGGGCTCCTGGGGTCCTATGGTGGTGGGGCATGCCCATCCGCAGGTGGTGAAGGCGCTGCAGGAAGCAGCGGCGCGGGGGACGAGTTATGGGGCGCCGACGCTGATTGAGTCGGAACTGGCGAAGCTCGTCATGAAGGTCTATCCCTCCATTGAGACCATCCGCATGGTGAATTCGGGCACGGAGGCGACCATGAGCGCTCTGCGGCTGGCGCGAGGGTATACGGGGCGCGAGAAGATCGTGAAGTTTATCGGCTGCTATCACGGGCACAGCGACAGTCTGCTGGTGAATGCGGGTTCCGGCATGGCGACTTTTGGTGTGCCGAGTTCCCCGGGGGTCACGAAGGGGACGGCGGCGGATACGATTTCGATTCCCTATAATGATTTAGAGGCCTTCAGCGAAGTGATGGAAAGGTGCGGTGAGGAAATCGCCGCTGTCATCGTGGAGCCTGTGGCGGGGAATATGGGGTTGGTATTGCCGCGTCAGGGGTATCTCCGGAAGCTGCGGGAAATCACGGAAAAGCATGGGACGCTGCTCATTTTCGATGAGGTCATGTGCGGTTTCCGTGCGTCCCTGGGCGGGGCGCAGGCGGCCTATGGCATCACGCCGGATCTTACCTGTCTCGGCAAGATTATTGGCGGAGGGCTTCCTGTTGCGGCCTATGGCGGGCGCAGGGATATCATGCAGAAGGTATCCCCGGCAGGGCCGGTCTACCAGGCGGGGACGCTTTCGGGGAATCCTCTGGCCATGACGGCAGGGCTGGAGACTCTTCGCATCATCACGGCGGAGCCGGAGGATGGCAAGGCGGACTACAGCCGGGAACTCACCATCAAGACGAAGAAACTCCTTTTGGGATGGCAGGAAAAGGCGAAGAATGCCGGGGTGGCGATACAGGCTCATCAGGCGGGCTCCATGTTCGGCATCTTCTTCAATGAGCATGAGGTCTGGGATTATGAGGACTCTGCCTCTTCCGATCAGGAAGCATTCAAGGTCTGGTTCCAGGCGATGCTGGAGCAGGGTATTTATCTTGCGCCTTCCCAGTTTGAGACCTTGTTCCTCTCCGGCGCCCATACCGATGAGGATATCGAGAGGACCATCGAGGCGGCGGAGAAGGCTTTTGGCATTGTGCATAATTTGAGCGCATAATTTGAGGAATGCGTGACACCTTTGCCAAGGCATGAAATATATTTCCAGAAAGCATTGAATTTAGCGGACGGATTTGCTAGAATGAAGTTAGGCAAAGTTGCGATTTGCTTCAAGGCACATAAAGGAAGCCCTCGACCAGATGGCAGTCTGTCGGGGGCTTCTTGCATATTTGCGGCTATGCAGGACCTTCGTAAAAAAAATTTAAGGAAATCGGATAAAATTACGATAATGTAATTGGAAAAAGGAATTCTCTTCCACTATCAACGCCACGGATTGGACAACACGGAAATGGATTTTCCAGCATATCGAACAAAGCAATCACTGACTGTCCAAGGCGATTGCATAGAATTAGAAGGAGAAGTGATTTATTATGATGCGTTCGCTGTTTTCCGGCGTTTCCGGCTTGAAAAACCATCAGACGAGGATGGATGTCATCGGCAACAACATCTCCAACGTGAATACCACAGGCTTCAAGTCCAGTCGCGTGACCTTTGTGGATACCCTTTCCCAGACCTTGACGGGCGCGTCTTCGCCGAAAGGGACTTTGGGCGGCACGAACCCCAAGCAGATAGGCCTTGGCTCCGGCGTGGGCAGCATTGACCTCATGTTTACGGACGGTTCGGTACAGTCTACGGGCAAGAACACGGATCTCTGTCTCTCCGGCAATGGGCTCTTTGTCGTGAGGCAGGGCAATGAGACCTATTATACCCGTGACGGTGCCTTTGAGTTCGATGCGGACGGCAACTACGTTCTTCCGGGCAGCGGCATGTATATGCAGGGCTGGATGGGAACGGATGGCAATATTGATACCACGGCAGCCATTGGCAATATCGTGGTGCAGGCCGGCAAGTCCATGGCGGCACAGGCGACGCAACAGGTTACGTACAGTAACAATCTGAAGGCGGATGTCCCAATGATCGTTTCCATGTCCCAGGGTGGAATTTCTGCCACTACGGCCAATCCTACCTTTACGGCCAGCGCGACGAGTCCGGTAACCATGAAACTGAGCGATGGTTCCACGTTTACAGAGACGACGGGCAAATACTATCTTGGCTCGAGCCGTCCGGTAGTAACATCGGTGAATGTTTATGACAGTCTTGGCGGAACCCATGAAATACCGGTTTATTTCATGAAGGAAGGTACGATTACGTCGACGACGGCCAGTTCCAGTACAGCCAAATCAGTTGATATATGGCAGGTTTCCTTGGACAGTTCGACATGGTCGCCACTTTCAACTGCTGCTACTACTTCAGTACCTAAAACTGGTGTATCGTCCAAGATGACCTACCTGAATGGTGATGGCACATCGACAAATGTTTCCATGAATGTCACGAAGCTTCAGTTCACGAATTCAGGGGCATACGATGCAGATTCAGGAGATGGGAGAGTCATAATGACTTTCACGTCGGGTTCCATTGGTACGACGGGCACGGTTCCTGCAACGACAGCAACTCTCAACCAGCCCGTTACAATAGACTTCTCTTCCTTGACACAGTTTGTCGGCAACAATACGATTGTTGGAAAAGAGGACGGCAATGCGGCGGGTACCCTCAAGAGCATCCAGATCGATTCTTCCGGAACGATCACAGGTGTTTATACGAATGGTGTCAGACAGGCAGAGGCTCAGGTGGCAGTGGCGCAGTTCACCAATGCCTCCGGTCTTACCAAGACGGGCAACAGTCTCTATCAGGCATCCAATAACTCCGGTGTTGCCAATATCAAGACTGCGTCGGATCTCGGTGTCACAATCACGCCTTCGGCACTTGAGATGTCCAATGTGGATGTGGCCAATGAGTTCTCGGATATGATCATCACCCAGCGCGGCTTCCAGTCGAACTCGAAGATTGTCACGGTCAGCGATGAGATGCTGGAGACGGTCATCAACATGAAGAGGTAAGTTGAACAGGAATTTTGCCATCTGTCTTTTCGGCAGATGGCTTTTTTCATGGATATCTTTTTTATCGGCAGGAAAATCCGGATGTATGCAGAATATGTTTAGATGAAGTTATTGATATCAATCATGCATGTGCAGAAAGTGGAGGATGGACATGGCAAGATCTCGTATTGAAATACAGAACCTGGCGGAGCATATATTGGAAGAGGCTGGAATCCAGCCATGTTTTAAGCCAATGATATCGAAAATCGTGGCGTCCCAGGGACTCAGAGTGGCTCCTGCGCTGAATCTGCCGGAAAGTGTTTATTCTACGCTGCTTCTGCAGGACATCGAAGGGGACAAGGTGGCGAGCCGGTTGAATAGTGTGATTTCCGTTAATGCCAGCAAGGCGGATCAGGAACAACGCTTTGCCGTGGCATATCAGGTTGCCTTCTACGCGCTCTACCAAAGTGAGGCCGGCCAGCACGAGAGCCGTCTTACTGCCAGTGAGCTATACAGGGAGGATGATGATTCCCTGCGGCTTGCCTGTGCTCTGCTCATGAATGAGGGACTCTTTCTCGATAAATTCAAAAAGGCGCTCAAGGGCATTCCTAACCGTGTGGCGGTATGCAAGAACCTTGCCGCCCAGTTCGGTGTTCCGCAGTATGCCGTGGAGCGGCGGGCAAAGGATCTGGACTTGCAGATCTGACAGAAAGAATAGCAAAGGCCCCGGGTTTCACAGGATTTGTGAAGCCCGGGGCCGTTTGTCATTTCACGATATGTTTGCCGCCGTAGTAACGCGTTCTCCAGTAGTCGCTGGAAAGCTCGTCGATGCGGATGCCCCTGCTGGAGGAGGCATGGATGAATTTTCCGTCGCCGAGGTAGAGGCCGCAATGGCAGGCGCCTGCCTCATAGGTGGTGAAGAAGACGAGATCCCCCGGAACCAATTGGCTGCTGCTCTTGGTGCTCTTGCCCAAGAGGTATTGGTCGTCGGCCAGACGGGGGATGGAGATGCCGTTCCTGGCGAAGATGTACTGGAGATAGCCGGAACAGTCGAAGCCGCTTGGGGTGGTGCCGCCGAAGGCATAGGGCGTGCCGATGTATTTCTTTGCCGTTGCGATGAGGGCATTGACGTTCTTCTTTTCCAGGATCAAGGTGTTGTTCGGCACTGTCTTCCCCTTGGCGGGAACCGGATTCATGCCTGCAGAGGGCAGTTTTGCCTTGTCTGTGCCCCATTTCCGCTCCTTGGCGTTCTTGAGGGTGCGCCAGGTGGAACTGGTCACGATGCCTGTGGCCTTGAGTTTGTTGTCCCTCTGGAATTCCGCCAC
>JAFSWY010000328.1 GCA_017444295.1 Selenomonadaceae bacterium
CGCCGAGTATCCCACCTATACGGAATTCCGCTTCCAGAAGGCCGAGCTGCTGATCAAGCAGGGGCAGCCGCTGGAGGCGGAGAAGCTGCTTGATGAGGCGCTTCGTGAATACGAGAATGCGCCGACGGGGAACGACGGGAAGAACCTGACGGACGGGAGCCAACAGGCATATCCGGCAGCATGTGTCATGATGGCAGATATCTGCAACATGCACCTGAGGGAAGAGGAAGCGGGGGCGTACCATGAGAAATCCCTGCGTCAGCTTCCCTATCAGCCGAGGATACTGAAGCTTTGGTTGCACGGTCTCATGGATCGCTGCACCGAGGAGGAGATCATCGGGAAGATCGACAGCATATATTCACCGGAGGGCGATGCGGCATTTCTCATGAGCGTATTGAAAGAACTGCCGCTGGACCGGGTCGGCAGCTACTACGCGAGGAAGATTCCGGAGACGGCAAGCCTCACGGAAGGAATCGCGATACGTCCGCTGTCCGCGTTTGAAAAAAAGCTGCACTGCGACGACATCGCGCCCTTGCTGGAAGAAGCCCGGACGGAGTTCCCGCGCGTCCTCGACCTCACCGCATGGCTCACGCAGGAAATGGGAGGCTTCCCCCTGCAGGAAGAAGTCGCGGGGCTTGCCCTGCCGCAGCGATGGAAGGAAGCGCTCCGGTTCAAGCGCGGCGGCGGGGAAAGCACGAAGCGGACCCAGGCAGATGCGGAACGGATTTGGGAGAACCCCTTTGCCGACATGTCGGAGGAAGAATGTCTGTCCCTGGCCTATCGGCAAATTCACGGCATGTCATGCTTTATGAAGCAGGATTGGTATCTTGACATTTTGGAGGGGTTGTTCCGGCGCACCGAGGAAATGCTCCGACATCGGGAAAATATCAAGGTGGGTTTCGTCCTCTACGATGCCTCCATGTGGTGCGGGGATGAACTGTACCGCCTGTTCGAGCAGTCCGAGCGGTATGAGCCGACGATATATCTTTGCCTGAGAAAAGATGTCCGGGCGTCCCGGAAGATACAGGCAGATTTTCAGCACAGTGTGGAGCAGCTCCGGCTTCGGGGATTTTCTGTTGTCGCCGTTACGCAGGAGCAAGAAACGTCCGTGGAGGCGGATGTGCTCTTCTGCCTGACACCGTATCATAAAGTCCTGCCAAAGCAGGTGAATTTTATGCGGATGACGCCGAAGACCTTGCTCATTCATATTCCCTACGGACTCTCCATTACCGCTTATGACGGCACATGGAAATCCGAGCTGGCAGAGCTTTCTTGGAGGCAGTTCTTGGAGAGCGAGGATATACTGGCATGGTTCAGAACGCAGAGCGAGGGCGATTTCAGGCGTGGGTATGTCAGCGGGCATCCCAAGATGGATGCGCTTGTGACACACGGGGATGAGATGCATTTTGAGTGGAAAATGGTGCAGCCGGACGCGAAAAGGATCATCTGGGCACCGCACTGGAGCATACAGGGGGGTGTCGCATACGCGACATTCCAGTGGAATTGGCAGTTCTTCCTTGACTATGCGAAGGTGCATCCGGAAACTGCATGGATCGTCAAGCCGCACCCGAATCTCCTGATTTCTGCGGTTTCCTATGGCATTTTTTCCTCGGAAAAGGAATTTCAGGATTATCTGGACGCATGGGACGAACTGCCGAATGCCAAAGTCGTTACAGGAGCTTATTACCATGAAATTTTTGCTACGTCGGACGCCATGATTCTCGACAGTGCTTCTTTTACAGCGGAGTACCAATATACAGGTAAGCCGCTCTTGTTTCTGACGAGGGACACACAGAAGACAAATGACTTCGGACATGCCCTGATGCAGCAG
This sequence comes from Selenomonadaceae bacterium, assembly GCA_017444295.1. GTDB lineage: Bacteria > Bacillota > Negativicutes > Selenomonadales > Selenomonadaceae > UBA3796. The sequence continues at coordinate 1,832 of JAFSWY010000328.1, forward strand.
CTCTACCGTGCAGACGGAAAAGATCACGAGGGGATCAGGCGTTTCATCGAGGATGTCGTGCTTCGGGGGAATGACACGATGCAACCGGAGAGACAAGCCTTCTTCCGAGAGCATTTGGATTATGTCAGCCGGAACGGAAAGACAGCGAGCCGGTTCATATTCGACGAAATAGAAAAGAGTCTATGAGATATTCTTTGGGTGAAATCCTAATAAAATACTCCGAATTTTTATCCGAGATAAATATTAGGAATATGGCGGATACGATTTGGAGTTGTGGTTGTGAGTGGGGAGAAGCCTATGAGTGTTTGTGCAATCATCGTTGCCGGTGGCAAGGGTGCAAGAATGGGGCAGGATGTGCCGAAGCAGTTCCTGAATGTGTATGACAAGCCGGTGCTGGTCTATACCATGGAGAACTTCCAGCGGCATCCTGAAGTGGACAGTATTGGCGTGGTCTGTGTCGATGGGTGGCATGATGTGGTGCGGGCCTATGCGGCACAGTTTAATTTGGATAAGTTCCAGTGGGTGATATCCGGTGGCAGTACTGTGCAGGAGTCTATCTGGGCCGGGGTGAAGCGGTTGGCTGGGGAATGCTCGGAGGATGACATCGTTATTGTTCATGATGGTGTTCGCCCCTTGGTGGATGAGTTTGTGCTGACAGATATCCTGCGGGTTTGCCGAGAGCATGGGAACGCTGTGCCTGCCTTGCCGTATAATGAACAGATATTCAAGGTGGCGGAGGATGACAGCGAGACCTCCACGGGATATGTGGTTCGCGAGACCATCCGCCGGGTCAGTACGCCCCAGGCTTACAAGTATGGCTTGTTGTCTGCAGCCTACGAGAAGGCTTTTGCCACCAAGACAGGTATATATGGTTCGTCATACACCAATACGATGATGGTGGAACTGGGTATTCGCCTCCATTTTGCCAAGGGGTCGGACAGGAATATCAAGCTTACCACGTTGGATGATTTGAAGATCTTTAAGGCGTATCTATCCTTGAAAAAGGATAATTGGTTGAAGAGGTAATGGATGATGGGACATATTTTGGACAATGCGCAGTATATAAAAGATGTTCGCGCCATAGCGGAATCTGAACTGCCTTGGGGTGAGTTGAAGGGAGCGACTATAGCCATTTCGGGCGCCTCAGGCATGATAGGAAGCTTTTTGATCGATGTGCTGTTGACAGGACGACCGGATCTTGATGTGCGTGTCATTGCGTTGGTTCGGAATGAGGAGCGAGCGAGAGCGCGATTTGCCAGATATTTGGGCGATGGAAGTCTTGTGCTGGTGCCTGCGGATATAAATGCTGGTGTTCCCAGCCTAGACTGCGGCAAGGTTGATTATGTGATTCATGCTGCCAGCAACACTCATCCTCGCGCCTATGCGACGGAGCCGATACAAACATTGCTGACAAATATTGTTGGTACGGAACACATGCTGAGATTTGGACTGACGCACCAAATGAAGCGTTTCTTGTTCATATCTTCCGTAGAGATTTATGGGGAGAACAGGGGCGATGTGGAAAAGTTCGATGAAAGTTATTGCGGCTATTTGGACTGCAACACTCTTAGAGCCGGTTATCCGGAGGGAAAGAGAGCCGGGGAGGCGCTATGCCAAGCCTATATCAAGGAAAAGTCAGCAGATGTTGTCATAACAAGATTGCCGAGGGTCTTTGGTCCCAGTATGCTGCAGAGCGATACCAAGGCATTGTCCCAGTTTTTGATAAAGGGGGTAGCCGGTGAGGACATTGTCCTGAAATCCAAGGGCAATCAGCGATATTCCTACGTCTATGTGGCGGATGCTGTATCGGGACTTTTGTATTCACTGCTTTATGGTAAGACAGGCGAGGCGTACAACGTGGCCGATGAAGCCCTGGACATATCCTTGGTAGAACTGGCAAAACTTATAGCGGATTATGTAGGGAAAGATGTGGTATTCGAATTGCCGGATGATGTGGAACAGGAGGGGTATTCAAAGGCTACAAAAGCCATGTTGGAAAGTAAAAAGCTAAAAAAAGTAGGATGGAAAGCCCAATTTGATTTCTATCGTGGCATTTCACATCACATAGATATCTTGCGGGCGGTTCGTTCCATTTCCTAAGCCAGACAAAAAGAATCCCTCGGCATTTTCAGCCAAGGGATTTGTGGAATTTGTCATCTGGTCACATGCCGGATGCAGCCATCAGCTTGTCCACGTCTTCGCGCAGCTTTTCTACGCTCTGCCGGCTGGCGGTGTTGAGCGCCAAGTTGTCGATTCTGGCATCTGCCTCATCCATGCGATGAAGCAGGGCATGCACGAGCTCACTGTCCTCGCGCAGCCCGCGGACAATCTGGTTTGTCTCCAGAGTTCTTTCGTCCAGAAGACGAAGTTCCTCGTGGATGCTTTTGAACTCCTTTCGATGTTCAGCCAGTTCCTTGTGGATGCTTTTGAACTCTTGGCGAGTTTTCTCTTGGAACTCGCGGTTGGCTTTGAACTCTTGACGGGCCATCTC
>JAFSWY010000329.1 GCA_017444295.1 Selenomonadaceae bacterium
GAAGGGAACCGTGCTGCTGTACAGCGGCTCAGAATTTGCTCCGACGCGGCGGATTACCCTCTTCGATGCCGACAACTGCTATAACGGCCAACAGCAGGATCTGCAGGATTAGCTGACCTGCCTGAAGTCCATCAAGGCCACTCTCCCTGCCGACAGTTACTTCCGCCTGGAGCGTTGCACGGGAGACATCGTAGTGGGCTGCTACGACGGTCCTCAGGGGCTGGCACGCGGCGTCTTTCCGCTGGGCGGGGCAGGGGGGAAGGTTCCCGTGTATCTGCCGGATGGCACGTACTACAACCGCATCGACGGCGCTCCATTGGAGGTGATAAACGGATCCCTGTGCTGCTCCGATCAGCCCATCATCCTCTGAGACAACCGATATATTTGGACAAAATGAGCCTTCTGTCCCATTATCGGCAAAAGATATCGTTAAACTGTTGACATTCTCCCGGCCTGTGATAAAATGGCAATGTCGACTTGATAACTTATTAACAAACGGGAGCGCAACTATGATTGACTTTATTTCTCAATATGCAGCCAGCTACCGCAGTAAGATCCGCACGGCGGAGCAGGCGGCACAGGTGGTCAAAAGCGGTGATTGGATCGATATCGGTATGGGCGCAGGCTTTGCCTCGCTGATGGATGCCGCTCTTGCCAAGCGGAAGGATGAACTTTGGGGCGTCAATGTACGTGGCTATCTGATCCATGAGCCCATTCAGATGGTGGAGTGCGATCCGGAGCGAAAGCATTGTATTGATAACAGCTGGCACATGTCTGCCTATGAGCGCAAGCTCTCCGACAGGGGACTGTGCAACTATACATCCATGGTGTTCCGCAATCTGGGCCATTACTATCGGAATTATCTGACAGTGAACGTGGCCATGGTGGCGGTGACGCCGATGAATGCCCAAGGCTATTTCAACTTTTCCATATCCAACGCCGCCACTCGCGAGGTGCTGAACAGGGCCGACATTGTGATCGTAGAGGTCAACGAAAACCTGCCTTGGGTCTTCGGCGGACTGGATGAGTGCATCCATGTGGACGATGTGGACATCGTGGTGGAGGGTGAACACGGGCCGTTGCCCCATTTGGATTCTGCACCTGCTACGGCAGAGGATCGAAAGATAGCCGAATTGGTGGTGCGGCGCATGGTCAACGGCTCCACACTGCAGCTGGGGATCGGCTCACTGCCTAACACGGTGGGCTCCATTCTGGCGGAATCGGATCTGAAGGATTTCGGCGTCCATACGGAGATGCTGTGTGATTCCTACCTGGATCTGCGCCGTTCCGGTAAGATCACCAACCGCATGAAAGGCATCGATCGCTACAAGAGCGTTTTCGGCTTCGCTCTCGGCGCACAGGAGCTCTATGACTGGGTGCGGGAGAATTCCGGGGTTGTGTCCTATCCGGTGGCCTACTGCAACAACGCTACCAACTTGGCCAAACTGGAAAACTTCGTCTCCATCAACTCCTGTATCGCCGTGGATATCTACGGTCAGATTTGTGCTGAGACGGCCGGTATGCGACATATCAGC